>NZ_JBICTU010000008.1:0-251822 GCF_043197795.1 Sphaerisporangium sp. NPDC049003 | reverse complement strand
AAACAATGCTTGAAGAAATCCCGGCGAACACCACACCCCACAAGGCGTGATGCCAACCAAAGGAAACCATCCCCACACACCCGCAAAGGCGCATGGAAGACGGAGGTATGCATATTCATGCACTGGCTTTTAACACACTGTTGAGTTCTCAAGAAACGGACGCGTACACCATCACCCGAACCTTCAGCAGGTCCGAACTCCGGGGCTTCCATCTCGTATGTCTTCATCCTACAAGGCCGTTTAACCGGGAGCAAACCGCGCCTTTCCAGGCACTTGACTTCCAGCCACCCGAACCCGCTAGGATTCAGACCACCCTGTCTCCAGGGCAACCCCTCTAACTTACCCGATCGATCCTGGTGGCGCAAACGCCGCCCGGTAGATCTTTAAAGGGGTACCGCCATCATCACCGACCAGCGCCCACGCCGCATCCACCAGAAGTGGAGAGCGGGGTTGTTGGCCGGGCGATGCCGACGACAAAAGATTAGCAGTCTCCGGCCAGCTCTCGATCCACAACGAGCAACGATCGAGTAGAACCTTCCGGCCCTCGCGCCAACGTCAGTACAACAAGCGGTAGAAACAGACGATTCCCCGAACGGATTGAGGCAGGCCGTGAGCGATCGAACGGTACCCCGCGCACTGATCATGTTGCTCGTCGCCGCCACGGCCGTCATCGTCCTGGCCGGCATCAAGGCGATCGACACGATCGTCGGCCCCGTCGTGCTGGCGCTGGTCCTGACGATCGCGGTGTCCCCGATCAGGGGCTGGTTGAGCCGCAAACACGCGCCTGGCTGGCTCGTCGTCGCGGTCCCGCTCGCGGTGGTCATCGTCGTCCTGCTCGGCATGGTCGCGATCCTCACCACCGCCGTCGTGCAGATGGCCGTGCTCGTCCCCAGCTATTCGGACCAGTTCAACAAACTCGTGGCCGACGCGCAGCGGTGGGCGGCCGAGCACGGCATCGCGCCGCAGGTGAACAAGGCCATCCAGTCGCTCGACCCCGGGAAGATCTTCGAGTTCGCCCAGGGACTGCTGTCCAGCGTGCTCGGCGTGGTCTCCAGCCTGCTCCTGATCGTCATCCTCCTGCTGGCGATGAGCCTGGACGCCCCGATCATCTCCCGCGTCATGTCGGCCGCGTCCGCCGAGCGCCCGGCCATCACCAGGGCGCTGACGACCTTCGCCGAGAAGACCCGCCGCTACCTCCTCGTCTCCACGATCTTCGGTTTGATCTGCGCGGCGCTGGACGTCGTCGCGCTGTACGTGCTGCAAGTGCCGCTCCCCCTGCTGTGGGGGGTGCTGGCGCTGATCACCAACTACATCCCGAACATCGGTTTCGTCATCGGGTTGGTGCCACCCGCCCTGCTCGGGCTGCTCACCGGGGGCATCCGGACGATGGTCCTGACGATCATCGCCTACATGGTGATCAACATCGTGGTGCAGTCGTTCATCCAGCCGAAGTTCCTCGGCGACGCGGTGGGGCTGACCACGACGGTGACATTCTTGTCACTGATCATCTGGGCGACGGTGCTCGGGCCGATCGGAGCGCTTCTCGCCATCCCGCTCACCCTGCTCACCCGGGCCCTGCTGATCGACAGCGACCCGAGCGCCAAGTGGTCGGGCGCGCTCGTCTCGGGCGAGATACCGAACGACCAGCCACGCTCGTAAGCTGCACACATGTACGTAGCGTCGGCGCCCGGCCCCTCGCTGGCCGGCCGCGTGGCCTGCCTGTGGACGCAGGACGCCGTGGCCCCTCTCGTCCAGCGGGTCGTTCCCGATGGCTGCGTCGATCTCATCTGGGGTCCCCACGGGCCGCACGTCGCGGGCCCCGACACGGGTCACTTCCTGGCGAGACTGGAGCCGGGCGAGCGGTTCACCGGCATCCGCTTCCGCCCGGGGGCTGTGGGCGAGGTGTTCGGCGTGCCCGCCGAGGGTCTCAGGGACCAGCGGGTGCCGCTGGCCGATCTGCCCACCTTCGAGCTCCGCGGGCCGGACGACCTACAGCGCGCGGTGGCGGCACGGCTGCGTGAGACGCCGGCGCCGGAGGAGTGCGCTCCCGCCATCACCCGGGCGCTCCGGCACGGCTCGACCGTCGCCCGGGTCGCGTGGGATCTCGGTCTCAGCGAGCGGCAGCTGAACAGGCGGTGCGTGCGGGCGTTCGGGTACGGGCCCAAGGTCCTCCAGCGCGTCGTGCGGTTCCAGAGGGCGCTCGCGCTGGCCAGGGCAGGGGCGCGACCGGCCGACGTGGCGGCCGGGTGCGGCTACAGCGACCAGGCGCACATGGCGAACGACGTGCGACGCCTCGCCGGTGTCCCCCTCGGCCGGTTGCTCTCGGGCGAGACCGCCTGACCCTGGCGCGGGGAACACAAACCGAGAACACAAGCGGGGAACACAAGCGGAGACCGCACGCGGAGAACGCACGGAGATCGCGACAGGGAGTGCTCACAGCAGGAAGTGCTCCCGGCCCGACTCGCTGAAGCGCTTCCTGAGCTCGGCGCGGTCGGCGCCGGTCATCGGCATGTAGCGCGGTTCCCGATCCGGCCGCCAGAAGACCGGGTCGGCGCACTCCCACCGTTCTCGGCGCAGGCCCGTCTTGTCCACCTTGTTGGTGGGCGTGAGCGGCATCGCCCCTGTGATCCGTACGAACCGGGGCGCCCACTTGGTCCCCAGATCAGGCTGATCCACGAGGAACGCCGCGAAGCGTCCGGGGTCGAAGGGGCCGGAGAGTTCGAGTGTGGCCATCACCTGGTCGCCGGTCCGCGCGTCCGGCACCGCGTACACCGCGCACATGATCACCGGCGCGTACCTGGCGAGGATGCGCTCGACCGGCGCGGCGGCGAAGTTCTCGCCGTCGACGCGCAGCCAGTCGGCGTCCCGGCCGGCGAAGTAGAAGTATCCGTCCTGGTCGCGGTAGCCGAGGTCGCCACTCCAGTACCAGCCGTCGCGCAGGCGCCGGGCGTCGGCCTCGGGATTGTTGTAGTACCCCTCGAAGGTCGCGCCCCGCCGGACGATCTCGCCGATGGCCTCGTGGGCGTTGACCAGCCTCCGCGTCTCGTCGAAGACGGCGCGGGGGCATTCGTGACCGGTCTTCGGGTCGTGGACGGCGAGGTCGGTGTCGCCGGACGCGAGCCCCAGGGCGTCCGGCGGGGTCCCCGGCGTCTTGCTGATGGAGATCACACCCTCGCTGGAGCCGTATCCCTCGATGGTGCGGCAGCCGAACCGCCGGCCGAACTCGGTCATGTCGCGTGCCGACGCCTCGGTGCCGAACGCGGCGGCCAGCGAGTTGTCCGCGTCGTCCGGACGTTCCGGCGTGGCCAGGATGTACGCGAGCGCCCGTCCCACGTAGTTGAAATACGTAACCCCATATTTCCGAACGCCGCCCGCCTCCGCGCCTCGTGGACGACCCGCGCCCATGTGTAGGTCTCGTCCTCGAACCGGAGGCCGGCGTGCCCGTCGTGGGCACGCGCCTCCACCAGCTCCGCGAAGGTCGGCACTCCCTGATTTTGAGCAAGCGCTTGGTGCTCGTCAACCGTCCCCGTGAGGTACGGCCGCGAGCGTGCCCGCGGGGGTCAGGCCGAGGCGGCGACCGGCGAGCGGGGAAGCTCGGCCGGGACGAGGGACGAGCGCCCGGTGCGTCGGGCACCCCATGGCATGGCGGCGACCAGGACCGGAAGGAGCACCGCGGAGCTCATCGCCCACGGCTCGTGCAGGTACCACCACTTCTCGTTGTCGAACTGCGTCAGGTAGAGATACCCGACCGCGGCCCAGGTGGAGGCGCCGATGACGGCGGGCCAGGCGAACCGCGTGGGCCTCGCCACGAGGAACGGCATGAACCACATGAGGTACTGCGCTCCGAGGCGCGGGGTCACCACCATGAACGCCAGCAGCAGGGCCGTGGTCAGGTCGATCGGATCGGCCTTCCGCCACAGGAACCCGACGACGAGCAGCGTGGCGTAGATCATCCACTGGCCGTAGCGGGCGAGGTCGGCGTCGAGCGTCCAGTCGCCGCCCACCATGAGCGCCGTCCAACCCCACTCGCCCACGATCGGGCGCACGTCGCCGATGGTGCGGATGACCGTGGGCAACTGGGAGAGGGACGTGCCGGCGCCGATCGGCAGGGTGACGAGGAAGAAGACGGGCGCCACCCCGGTCGCGAAGAACGCGTACGCCCGGGACCGCAGGTCGGGCAGGAACAGCAGCATCCCGGGAACCAGCCAGATCGGCCAGCTCTTGGCGCACAGCGCGAGACCCATCAGCAGGCCCGCGACGATCGCGTTGCGGACCGGCCGCGAGGTCCTGGCGTTCCTGGCCACGATGAAGGCGGCCACGCCGAAGACCAGCGAGACCGGCTCGACCTGGCCGTGCACCGACGCGACCAGCAGCGCGAGCGGGTTGCAGGCGTACTGGAAGGCGCGGAGCCTGGCGTCCCTGCCGCCGGCCAGCTTGCCGACGAGAGGGATCAGGATGATGTCGGAGACCACGGTGACCAGGCGACCGGCGACTTCCCACGGGATGTGCATCCACAGGAGTAACCCGTAGACGTACGGGATCGTCGGAAGGAAGTGCCAGCCGCCGTTGCTCTCCAGGACCGGATCCTTGTGGGCGAGGATCGCCTCACCCGCCGGTTTGAAGCTGTTCACGAAGTCGACCGGTTGCCAGGTGTCGGTCGCCGACAGGATCATGATGAGGACGCGGAAGCCGATGCCGATCGCGAGAGCGACGGCGAGAGACGGCTTCCAGCCCTTCCACTGTGCGACGACCGCCAGCACGACACCTGATACGAGGACGAACCCCGTGAGAATTGCGTAGTCCATGACGCTCACTAGCCTGCCGGACGACAGGCCAAACCGACCACTCGGGCACGAAAATTGGCACCATCTATCCAGAATTGTTCACACAAAGAAGTGTTTTGACTCCAATGGGTGACGATGGCATGGTCAGTGTGCATCAGGGGAGCGCGTTGAGGTAGGCGCGGTGGTTGAGTGAGAACTCCGATCCGTTGTACCTGTCCCAGTTGATCGACCACGTCATGAGGCCGCGCAGGCTCGGGTAGACCCCGCGCGGCCGGTAGGGACCGCAGTTGGTCCCCTTCGCCAGGCAGTCGAAGGCCTTCTGGACCTCCGCCACCGCGGTGAAGCCGTTCCCCGCGTACGGCGCGGCGGGCAGGCCGATGGCGACCTGGTCCGGGCGCAGCGCGGGGAAGACGTCGGCGGCGTTCCCTCGCACGGGGAAGCCGGTGAGCAGCATGTCGGTCATGGCGACGTGGAAGTCCGCCGCGCCCATGGTGTGGTACTGGTTGTCCAGCCCCATGATCGGACCTGAGTTGTAGTCCTGCACGTGGAGCAGGGTCAGGTCGTTGCGCAGGGCGTGGATCACCGGCAGGTACGCGCCGGAGCGAGGATCGGCCCCGCCCGTTCCCGAGCCGTAGAACTGGTACCCGAGTTGCACGAAGAAGGTCTCCGGAGCCATGGTCAGCACGAACTTCGTGCCGTATTTGGCCTTGAGGGTCCTGATGGCCGAGATCAGGTTCACCACGGCCGGGGTCGTCGGGTTCCTGAAGTCGGTGTCCCCCGCGTTGAGCGACAGCGAGTGGCCCTCGAAGTCGATGTCGAGCCCGTCGAGGCCGTACTTGTCGATGATCGCGCCGACCGACCTGACGAACGTGTCACGCGCGGCGGTGGTGGTGAGCTGCACCTGGCCGTTCTGGCCGCCGATCGAGATGAGCACCTTCTTGCCGGCCGCCTGCTTGGCGCGGATGGCGGCGGTGAAGTCGGCGTCGCTCTCGACGTTCGGGCACTCGCCGGACGGGCACCGGTTGAAGCGGATGTCGCCCGAGGTCACGGAGGTGGGCTCGCCGAAGGCCAGGTCGATGACGTCCCAGGCGTTCGGGACATCGCTCATCCTGATATATCCGGAACCGTTGGCGAATGACGCGTGGAGGTACCCGACCAGCACCCGCTTCGGCAGGGTGTTGGGCGGCGGTGGCGTGGTCGAGGGCGTGCCCGTCACCTCCGCCGACCTCGCCGACTCCCCCGCCGAGTTCGAGGCGCTCACCGCGAACCTGTAGGCCGTGCCCGAGGTCAGCCCCGAGGCGGTGTAGGTCGTCCCGGTGGGGGTGCCGATCTTGGTCCCGTCCCGGTAGACGTTGTACGCGGTCGCGCCCGTGGACGCCGACCAGCTCAGCGAGACGCTGGAGGCGGTGGTGCCGGTGACCGCGAGCCCTGCCGGCACGGCCGGGACCTGGGTGCCTCCGCCGTCACCGGCGGGCCCGTCCAGCACGATGTCGTCGGCGTTGTAGGTGCCCGTGCCGTACCAGCCGTTGACGTAGACGGTGACCGACGTCGTGGCCGAGCCGGTGGTGAACGACGTGGTGAGCTGGGCGTACGCCGAGCCCGGGGTGCCCCAGGTGCTGACGTCGGTGGTGCCGGTGCCGAGCGCGCCGAGGAAGACGTAGCTTCCCCGGACCCACGCCGACAAGGAGTACGACGAGGACGGCTTCACCCTGACCGTCTGGGAGCAGCGGGCGTAGTCGCTGCCCGCCGGGGTGGCCTCCAGCGCGGAGGCGCCCCCGTGGACCGGGCTGGTGACGGTCTTCGCGGTGGACGCGCAGGTCCAGCCGCTGAGCCCGCTCTCGAACCCGGGGTTGGCGGCGATGTTGGCCGCCAGGGCCGCCGTGGCCGGGACCACCACCACCCCGAGAGCCAGCGCGGCCGTCACGGCGACCGCCTTGAGCCGGGACAGAGGGCCGGCCGCCCTGAGACGTGAGAGGGACGCGGCTGGGAGGCGTGAGAAGAAGGTCATCCGTTGTACCCCGCGAAGATCTTGGAGAAGTCGTACGGCGACTGGGCGATGTTCGTGCACATGTAGAGCGCTCCGAAGCAGGCGTTGCGGTCGCGGGTCATCTCCCAGAAGGCCAGCTCGCCCAGGTGCCTGGTCGTGGCGAAGGCCACGAGCTGCCGGGCGTCGGCCTGGTCGAAGAACCGCCCGTCATCGTTCTGGCCGACCATCGGGGTGACGCCGACCATGCGCCAGATCTGGGCGTCGGTCCTGCCGGGGTAGAGGGACCTGAGCTGGGCGAAGGTGCTCTGCGCCGCCTGGACCGCCGCGTCGCCGTAGTCGGCGGACCGGTAGTAGTCCATCGCCATGACGTTGACGACGTCCAGTGCCACGCCCGCGTCGCGCGCCGACCTCACGACGTTCAGGCCGTCGGCGGTGAGCCCTTCGGGCAGGACGGGCAGGGTGAGCGAGATCCTCAGGCCGGGGTTGGCCTGCTGGAGGCGGGCCAGCGCCTGCGACCTGCGGTTCACCGACACCGGGTCGGCCGTGGCCGCGCCCTCGATGTCCAGGTCGACGTACTTCAGCGCGTACGCCTTGACGACCGCGTCGTACTCGGTGAACAGCGCGTTCACGTCCGAGCACGCCTGAGCCAGCTCGATGCCGCTGGCGCCGCCGAAGGAGATCTTCACGTCGCCGCCGCCCGCGCGGATCGCGTCGATCTGGTCCTTCGCCCAGCCCTGGCGTGGGTCGTAGGCGTTGAACCACATCGCCTTGCAGGAGGAGGCGGTGATGAAGGCCAGGGTGAAGTTCTTCAGACCGGACGCCGACCTCATCGCGGGGATGCTGGGGGTCGGCCAGGCGCCCATGTCGACGTACGGCGCGTGGAACAGTGATCCCGGGCTGCCCGGCGGAGGCGTCGTGGTGGTGGTGGTGGGAGTGGGCGTCGGGGTGGGAGTGGGGCCCGTTCCGCCTGAGCAGGAGGCGCCGTTCAGCGTGCACCCGGCCGGTGCGCCCGTACCGCTCGCCACCCAGCCGAAGGTGGTGGACGCCCCGGGGGCCAGCGTGCCGTTGTACTCGCGGTTCTTGAACGTGTAGTGGTCGCCCGACCGGGTCATGAGCGTGTCCCAGTAGGTCCCTGCCGTGGTTCCGGACGGCAGGTCGAAGGCGACGGTCCAGCCGTTGAGCGTCGCGGAACCCGTGTTGGTGATCGTGAACTGGCCGTTGTACCCGGTGTCCCAGCTCGACGTCTTGGCGAAGACGGCGGTGTCGGCGTACGCGGGCCCGGGGACGGCGAGCGCGGCGGCGACGGTGAGGAGCACCGTGGCGGCGGCGAGGGTCCAGGAAGCGGGGCGCGCTCTCAAGACGCAACCTCCCGAAGGTGAGGATTGAGGTCACAGCCCCCGCACCCCGGGGCGGGCCGGGGTGCGGGGGGATGGGTGTACGGCCCGCGCATCCCCTTGGGGGGACGGAGCTGCGCGGACCGTACGGTCATCGGGGGCTAGAAGCCCGCTGTGATCGAGGTGAACTGCCAGTCGCTCTGGCTGGTGCCGCTGCAGGACTCGTTCACGCCGCCGCCGGGGCAGGGACGGTCGCGGTTGACCGACCAGAAGGCCAGGCGGGCCAGGCCCTTGGACTTGGACCAGTCGCGGATCTGGGTCCAGATCGCCGGGGTGGTGAGCTCCTGCTGGTCGGACAGGCCGTTCATGCCCGAGATGCCCATGTGGGAGTAGGCGGTGGCGTCGGACCAGCCGAAGGCGGTCTTCAGCGCGTTCTTCAGGCCCTCGGAGGCGTTGACCGTGTTCTGGTACATGTTCGCGCCGCCGCCGAAGTCGAACGGCATGATCGTGAACACGTCGATGTTCGCGCCGAGCGCCGCGGCCTGGTTGATCAGGCGGGTGCCGTAGTACGTCGGACCGGTCGTGCTGGTGCCGAACGTGACGATCGTCTTGAGACCGGCGTTGTTCTGCTTGACGATCTTCAGCGCGTTGAGGATGCGGTCCTGAACTGCCTCGTTCTCGAACTCGTCGCTGTTCTCGATGTCGATGTCGATGGACTTGAGGTTGTAGGCGCTGATGACCTGCTGGTACGCGGCGGCCAGTGCCTGCGGGGTCGAGCAGTTCGGGCCGAGCTTGTTGCCGCTCCATCCGCCGAACGACGGGACGATCTCGCCGCCTGCGGCCTTGATCTGGGAGATCGTGGTGGCGTCGACGCCGCCCTGGAGCGGGCGCTGGCCGTCCCACGCGGGGTTGCAGCCGCCGCTCGACAGGATGAAGGCCATCGTGAACGCCTTGATCCCGGTCGCGTTCATCACGGACGTCGCGCTGGGCGGGTTGCCCCAGCCCATGTAGAGGTAGGGCTGGCCCTTGCCCCCGCCGGGCGGCGGGTTGGTGCAACCGGTGGTCGTGCCGGTGACCGAGCCGCTGGCCGCCGACTCACCGACCGAGTTGTACGCCTTCACGGTGTAGGTGTGGGTCGTGCAGGTGCCGAGAGAGCCGATCGTGGCGGAGGTGCCGGTGACCGTGGCCTTGACCGTCGTTCCCTCGTACACGCGGTAGCCGGTGACGGTGCCGGTCGACGCCCCCCAGGACAGGGAGATCGACGTGTTGGCGGTGCCGGTGATGCTGGGGGTGCCCGGGGCGCCCGGGGCGCCGGGGTTGGTGGTGCCGCCCGAGCAGGAGGCGCCGTTCAGCGTGCAGTTCAGCGGCGCGCTGAAGTTGCCGGGGCTGCCGTTGAAGCCGAAGCTGGTGCTCGCCCCGGCGGCCAGGGTCGGGGCCCAGCTCGGGTTGGAGAAGGTGTAGTGCTGGCCGCTCCTGGTCATCACCGCGTCCCACGAGGTGGTGACCGAGTAGCCGGCGGGCAGGTCGAAGGCGACGGTCCAGCCGTTGAGGGCGCTGGAGGTGCCGTTGGTGACCGTGTACTTGCCTTCGAACCCGCTGCCCCAGTCCTGGGGCTTGGTGAAGGTCGCGGTCGCCGAGGCCGCGAAGGCGGACCCTGTCGTCATGACCAGTACGGCCGCCGCGGCGACCAGAGCCGCGACGCATAGACGGATAAATCGCATTGAAGCTCCTCTTTGAGCCGGTACGACCGGTGCGCGCCGTGCCGGCGGGGGGTGCGAGGGCGGCCCGTGAAGGCCTAGAAGAGGGGTGAACTCGTGGGCCGGGTGGTGGTGGGGCGGCGGCTCACGCCATTGCGTTTCCGCAGCTCAAAGCCTGGTCAGCTCAGGAGGGGGGCGGGCCACGGACGACTCCGTTGGTCATTTCTTTTAGGAAAGTTTCCTAAGAGTTGTCGCGATCGTAGCCCCGCGTCCGCGCGCCCACAAGACCCAAACTCCATGGTTTTCCCGCAGGCAGGGACCTTCTGACAAGGCGTACCGGCTGGTCTACCCGCCTGCCTGGAGACGTACGGTCCGCGCCGTGGGAGCGCACGCCCGAACCGGCGCCGCCGGAACCGGTGACGGCCCGCTCCAGGAGCCGCCCGGCGAGCGCCGGGGTCAACGGGGCCCGGGCGGCAGGTCCAGGTATAACGTGATGTATCCCCTCGGACTCTGGAGCTTGGCGGCATGTTCTTCGGCATCACGAATATCTGGGCCTACGTCGTCGGGGCGTTCCTGATCATCCTTCTTCCCGGCCCGAACTCGCTGTACGTGCTGTCGGTCGGCGCACGGCGCGGCGTGCGGACCGGGTACCGGGCGGCCACCGGGGTGTTCGTCGGCGACACGGTGCTGATGGTGCTGTCGGCGGCCGGGGTCGCGTCGCTGCTCCAGTCGACGCCGCTGCTGTTCAACGTCGTGAAGTACGCCGGCGCGGGTTACCTGGCGTGGATCGGGATCGGCATGATCCGGGCCGCGCGGAGATCCTGGAGGAGTGAGCGCGGTGAGCCGGGCGAGGAGGGGAGGCGGGAGCCGGTCGAGGCCGTCGCGGACCTCACCGACCCGTTCAGGAAGGCCCTCACGGTCAGCCTGCTCAACCCGAAGGCGATCCTGTTCTTCATCTCGTTCTTCGTGCAGTTCGTTGATCCGCACTATGGCGCCCCGGCGCTGTCGTTCCTGATTCTCGGGGCGATCTGTCAGCTCTTCAGCGCGATGTATCTCTCTACGTTGATCTTCGGCGGCGTCTACCTGGCGAGCCAGTTCCGGCGGCGCAAGAGGCTCTCGGCGGGTCTCACCTCGGGAGTGGGCGCGGTCTTCCTGGGCTTCGGCGCCAAACTGGCCACCACCAGCCTCAGCTGACCTTCACCGCGCCGCTAGTCCTGGTTGACCTTCAGCGCCACGCTCACCAGCGAGAGGAACATCTCGGCGCCGGCGCGGTCCTCTATCTGGACTCGGATCCATCCGGAGCTGCGGCCGGGCGTCACGCGGTTCGAGTCGGCCAGGACCCTGGCCCACCGGTCGATGACCGGGGCCGTGAGCAGCAGCTCGGCGGTGTCGTCGCCCGACATGCGAATGATTTCACGCCCCCGGGTGCGGAACTTTATGGCCCTGCGGGTACGACTGACCGCGAGGTCGGGCCAGCGTGTGAGCTGGACGGCGACATCGGCCACGCAGCCGGCGGAGCGAACATGCGTGCGTGTGAGCACTGCCATAACTTCATGCTCGCGGGCCGCTCGCCCGGTGGAAACCCTCTGTTCCCGAACCGTTATCCGATGTTCAACCACTCCGGGAGGGACGGGCATAACCGCAGCTCGGGTAGTTGATCCATTAAAACGATCTTTTTCCTCATATGTACCGTTTAATCAGACATTGGGTACGGTGGGCAACCAATGACCGCAATCCGGTGTTTCAGGGGAGTTTCGCCGTTCCCATCTCCGGGTAGTCGCGGAAGCCTTAGCGTCGGTCCTCCGTCTTCCTCACTGGGAGAAGCATGAACGCACCGTCCTTCACGCTCCCGAGGATCACCGCGCTGCTCAGGCAGGCCGTGCCGAAGCTCCTCGAAGGCGTGGTGGCCCCGCTCGCCGTCTTCTACAGCGCCCTCGCCCTGCTCGGACTCGACGGGGCGCTGATCGCCGCCGTCACGTGGGTGTACACCGGAGTGCTCTGGCGGGTGATCCGCCGCCGGCCGGTGCCGGGCACGATGATCCTCGCGGCGATCGCCATCACCGCCCGTGCCGCGCTGGGCTGGTGGACGGGCAGCGCCGTCGTCTACTTCCTGCAGCCCGAGCTCGGCACCATCTGCATCAGCATGGCCTTCCTCGCCTCGGTGCGGCTGAACCGGCCCCTGGTCCAGAAGCTCACCCTCGACTACATCCACCTGCCCTCGACCGTGCTCGGGCACGAGCGGGTCAGGCGGTTCTTCGCGCGGATCACGCTGCTGTGGGCGTTCGTGCTGATGGCCAACTCCACCGTCAGCATCTGGCTGCTGCTGCACCAGTCGATCGGCACCTACCTGCTGGTCCGCACGTCGGTGGTCGCCGCCATCAGCGGCGTGGCGGTCGGGTTCTCGATCTACGCGTTCCGCCGGGTGCTGCGTCGCCTGCACGCCGACACCCCCGCGCCCGTCCTGGCCATCACCGCCGGATAGGGCGCCGCGGTGCCGACCGGCCGCGTGAGACGTACGCGGGTGGGCGAGGATGGGTGCGTTTCCACCGTGGAGAGGACAGACATATGGGATGCGCACTCGTCACCGGGGCGTCGCGGGGGCTCGGCGCGGTCATCGCCGAGCGGCTGGCGGCGGACGGCTGGAAGGTCGTCGTCAACTACGCTCACGACACCGCCGGGGCGACCGCCGTGGCCGAGCGCATCGGCGCCGCGGCCCACGTCTCCCGCTTCGACGTGACCGACGAGGAGTCGGTGCTGCGGGGCGTCGCCGAGATCCGCGAGAGCGTCGGTCCGATCAGCGTCGTGGTCAACAACGCGACCGGGCCCCAGCCGATGATGCCGATCGAGAAGCAGACGTGGGACGACCACCTCGACCAGCTCAGGTTCTTCGTGAAGGCGCCGCTGCTGCTCTTGCACGCCGTCCTGCCCGACCTGCGGACCTCCGGAGGGGGCCGCGTCATCAACATCGGCAGCGAGGTCGCCGACCTGGGCAACGCCGACTTCGGGCACTACGTGTCGGCCAAGGCGGCCATGCACGGCCTCACCCGTTCCTGGGCGCGCGAGCTGGGCCCGCTCGGCATCACGGTCAACACCGTCGAGCCCGGCTGGATCCCGGTGGAGCGCCACGAGGGCTCCGACGTGAGCGGCTACCGCGACGCGCTGCCGCTCCGCCACATGGGGGTGCCCGCCGACGTCGCCGAGGCCGTCGCGTTCCTGGCGTCGCCGGGCGCCGCGTTCATCACCGGCCAGCGCCTCGCCGTCAACGGCGGGAACACCATGAGCTAGGGCGGCGGGCCTCCCCACCGGGGACGTCATCCTCAGCGAACCGTCCCGCGTACGTCGCTCGCGGTGGCCTCGCCGTCCCGTGACGGGAACAGCGGGGCCGGGAGCAGGCGGACCAGCGCGCCTGAGCGTCCCGCGAGCAGCGGGCCGAGGATGGCCAGGACGAACACGTAGCCCGCGATGAAGGGCGCCAGCCTGCCGTCCAGCCCCGCGGCGATCGCGAGCGTGGCCAGGATCAGCGCGAACTCCCCTCGCGACAACACGGTCAGCCCGATGTTCACCGCCGCCTGCCTGTCGTAGGAGTGCAGGCGGGCCGCGATCGCGCCGGCGGCGATGTTCAGCACGAACGTCAGCGCCACGGCGATGACGACGGGGACCACGACGGGCCCGAAGTCGCCGGGGGCGATCGACAGGCCGAACGAGAAGAAGAACAGCGCCGCGAACGCGTCGCGCAGCGGGTGGACCAGGGTGCGGATCCGCCCGGCCGCCTTCGTGGTCGCCAGGATGAGACCGATCATGAAGGCGCCGATGGCGTCGGAGACGCCCAGTTCCTCCGCGAGCCCGGCGGTGAGCACGGCGAGGCCGGTGAACATCACCACGAGCAGCTCGTCGTCCCTGGTCTCCACCAGCCTGCCGACCACGCGGCTGCCCCACCGGGCCACGGCGGTCAGCGCGATCAGGAACGCGAACGCCTTGCCGAACGCGACCGCCGCCTCAGCGAGGTCATGCGCGCCGCCCAGCACCGGCTGGAGCAGGGCGAGGTAGAGCGCGAGGAAGACGTCCTCCACGACGATGATGCCGAGGATCAGGCGGCTCTCCGGGTTGCCCAGGCGCTTCAGGTCGACGAGCAGCTTGGTGACGATGGCCGACGACGAGATGCCGATGACCCCGGCCAGGACCAGCGCCTCCCTGCCTCCCCAGCCCACCGCGAACCCGAACGCCAGGCCGCCCCCGACGTTCAGCAGCAGGTAGATCCCTCCGGCCGCGAGCAGCCGCCCGCCGCCCTGGACGATGTCGTCGAGCGAGAATTCGAGGCCCAGATAGAAGAGCAGGAAGATCAGGCCGAGCGCGGCGACGACCTTGAGGTCGGCCGGGTTGTCGACCAGGGCGAGCCCGGGGGTGTGCGGGCCGAAGATGATGCCCGCCAGCATGAAGAGCGGGATGGTCGGCAGCCCGATCTTGGCTCCGAGCCGGGCGACGACCCCCGCGGCCAGGAAGGAGCCGCCGAGGGCGACGAGCTCGTCAGCCAGTGCCATGGTGTCTCCCCTCGCGGGTGAAGACGGGCAGGGCGGGGACGTGTTCGTGGGTCATCGGAAACCTCCGGCAGGTCGTCGTCAGGGTTTCGAGGTGTGGTCCCTGGAGCGCGCGTCACGGCGGGCCGTGCCGCGCGCACCGCTGGAGGGCCGCGCCGTCGCGTGGACGATCTACGGGTACCTCAGGCGCGCGGCATCGCCGCGGCTCCCCGATCAGAGGGGAGCGCGTGACGGCGAGGCGTCAGGGACCCTCGGCCGGAGGGGCGCGGGGGCGGGAGGGCCGGTGCGCCGGGGGTACGGGCGCGCGGGTGCCCCGGTCGCGCGGTACGAGCCCGCGTGTCCCCGCCTGCGGGCCGTACCCGGCGGGAGGCGGCGTGTCCGCCCAGCCGATCTGCGGCGGGACGATCCGGTGGGCCGTACCCGGGATCACCTTGACAAGGAACGGGCCGTCGGCGGCCGTGACGTCGGGTGACCGGTCGTGGGCCCCCGCCGGCAGGGCGCTTCTGAGGCCGTAGGCGGCGACGGCGGCGATCAGGAGCGCGAGCGCCGCCAACGCGAGAAAGGGAACCGCTCTGGGAACGGCGATCGCATCCGATCGTCTCCTCAAGCGCCCGGTCCCCTTTCCTCAGGTGGACCAATTTTAGCATTTGACCCCAAAGCCACCATCCGGGCGATCTTCTCCCTGCCCGGGACGGTGGCCCGGGGACGACCGTCCTTCTAGGCGACGAGGGTCTTGAGGAAGTTCCTGGTGCGCACCGCGTCGTCGCCGGAGACGAATGTCGCGGCGGCGAAGTCGGTCACCCCGATGCCGGCGAGGGCCTCGATCTGACCGGCCACCTCGTCCTCGTCGCCCACGATCGCGACCCCGGACGGACCCGCGGCGCCCTCGCGGTCGAGCATCGCCCGGTAGGACGGGAGCTGGCCGTAGATGGCGAGGACCTCGTCGGCGTGGGCCCTGGCGGCGTCCTTGTCAGCGGTCACGGCGACCGGAAGCGCGCACACGATGCGGGGGTCGGGGCGCCCTGCGGCCCGCGCGGCCTCCGTGATCGATGGGACGACGTGATCGGCGACGGTCTTGGGCCCGGTCATCCATAGCACGGTGCCGTCCGCCATCTCGCCCGCCAGGCGGAGCATCCGGGGCGCCAGCGCGGCGATCAGCACGGGGACGGTGCCCGCTCCCGGGGTGCCGAGGCCCATGTGCGCCTTGAGGGTCTCGCCGTCGAAGTCGGCCTGCTCGCCGCGCAGGAGGGGAAGCAGCACCGAGAGGTACTCCCGCATGTGCCGCGCCGGCCTGTCGAAGCTGTAGCCGTACATGTTCTCGATCACGATCTGGTGGGACAGGCCGATGCCGAGCGCGAGCCGTCCGCCGAGGGCCGTGGCGGTGGTGAGGGCCTGCTGCGCGAGGACGGCGGGGTGCCGGGGGTACGTGGGCACCACGGCCGTGCCGAGCTCGATGCCCGGCACCCGGCTTCCCGCGACCGCGAGCGCGGTCAGCGCGTCGAGCCCGAAGATGTTCGAGACCCAGGCCGAGGCGAAGCCGTCGTCGGCCGCCCTGGCGATGCGCTCGCCTAGCTTGGTGATCGCGTCCGGACCCGAGGGTTCGTTGAGATAAAGCCCGATGCGCATTGTCCTACCCATCTGAACCGAATGAAGTTCTAGTTTGGCTCCGTCATCGTACGCCGCCGGTCCCGTCGACGGCGGGCCGGTGAGCGCGGCCGTCGAGACTATTTTGAGGCAAGCTCATATACTGGCCGACTGGTCCCGCTGCGGTGTGGAGGCAAGCACCGATCATGACGGCGAAGAAGACGATGACGGGCCCGGGTGGTCAGGAGCGGAACGAATCGGCCGTCTCGTTCGCGTGGCTGGCGGACGCCCTCGGCGCCGGATCGGCGGTGGTCCTCGACCGGTGGGCGGAGGCCCGCGACGGCATGCGGCGGTCGCGGCACCGCCTCGTCCCCGCCTCCCCGGGCTCTGTCTCCGATCCCTGGCTGGCCAGGGGCGTACGGGGCGTCGGCACCGGCGGCGTCGCCCCTTCCTGGAACCCCCCGGACAGGATCGACGAATGGCCGGACCACGACGTGAACGCGCTGGTGAAGGGCGTTCCGTCCACCGCGTGGCGCACGCGGCACGTGTCCCTCCCATCAGGCCGTGGAGAGGGCGGGTGTGACGCCGCGGACGCCGTCACCCGCTTCCAGCGCATGGAGGCCGGGGACGTCCTGCGCGAGCACGTCCGTACCTGGCTGAGCTGCGCCGTCGGGCCGCTGCTGCGCGACGTCATGCTGACCCCGGAGTGCGGGCAGGGCGCTCTGAGCGAGGACGCCGCCGCCCGGCTCGCGATCCCACGCCAGATCAAGCTCCCGGCCCGGTGGGCGGCGGCGAACGAGTTCGCCGAAAGGCCCCTCGACCTGCTCTACAACCTGGAGACGTCACCGGACGGGCGGCTGTCCTTCCTGGACGCGGCCGACGTCAGGGCGGGCCAGGGGGAGGTCTGGCGCGGGTACTGGGCCTGGCTGAGCGCCGACGTCCGCTTCGGGGAGATGGCGGAGGCGCTGCGGCTGGCGGCGCGTCTCATGCGCAGCCGTCCCGTGGTCGAGGGCCTGCTCCAGACGGCGGACTCGGACGACCCCCAGCTCAGGATGATCGCTCCGGCGGTCGCGCGGCGATGGCTGCTCACGCTGAAGGCGATGGCCTGGCTGGAGGAGGCCGCGCGCGAACCGTGGACCCATGTGCGGCCGAAGGATCTGGCCTGCTTCGCCTTCAACGCCGTGAAGCCCGCCTGGCGGCGCCGCGTCGTCGGTATCAGCCACCGGTCGGACGACGCCAAGCGGGCCCTGCGCCACCTGGAGCTCTGGTCGTCCAGCCGGTGCGCGATCGACGCCGGGTACGTCCCCTCCTGGGAGACCAACACCGGGATGGTCTGGGCCCTGTACGGCACGACCCCCGCGATCGTACGGGTGCGCTCCCCCGGCTACGGCGAATCGGTCTGGTGCCTGCGGGAGGCCGAGCTGACCCGCCATCTCGTCGAGCGGGCCGACTTCCTGCCGGAGCGGTGGGTACTGGACGTCGAACCGGCCGACCTCGGCGCCTTCGACGCGGCCTACTCCGCTTGGGACCGTGAGACCCGCGGCTCCGAGGCCGCCCCTGTGGTGCTGCCCGAGTTCCCGCCCTCGTGCCGCGTGTGGACGCCGAGCCCGATGCCGGTCTGGGAGGCGGCGATGCTGCGGGCGAGCGCGGCCCTGCGTGTGATCAACACCATGCTGGCCGGCGCCGACCTCACCAACCGCTTCGTCGCCGAGTTCCTGCTCGGCGGCGTCGAGTTCCCCGGCCCCGCGCCGACCGCCGGCCCGGGGGGTTGGAGGGACTACCGGACGGTGTTCCTGCGGTTCCAGGCGCTGTGCGCCGCCGACCCCGCCGAGCCGGGGCTGCGGCTGCCGCAGGGGTACGCGGCCGAGCAGATGGCCCTGGACCTCGACATGCTGCAGAGGATGCCCGACCTGAGCACCGGGACGGCGGACCTCGGTGACCTGCTGGTCGCCTTCGAGTTCCTCCGCACCGAATGGCCGCTCGTGCCCGACGACCACATGGGACGGTTCCTCGCCGTCGACTGCCGAGGCCTGACCCGCGAGCGGTGGGCGCGGGACGAGCGGCTGGCGCTCCAGCGCGGGCTCCTGGCCATCCGCGCGCCCGTCCCCGTGTGGATCATCCAGCTCGCCGGGCAGGCGGTCGAGGACTGGGGGATCCCCGGAGACCACCCGATCTTCACCGAGCACTTCCCTGGGCAGTTCTCGTGGATGCTGGAGGGCTCGCTCGACCGTCGCGGAGCGCAGTCCCTCTTCCCGGCCAGCTCGGGGCTCGAACTCTCGGCCGACGTACGGCACCGCTGCCGCGAGGGCGGTTGAGCACCCCCCGGAAGCGAGCCGCGCGGCCGGATGATCGGTAAAGTGGCGCGGATGCGACGTGTCGGGGTATGTGCCCTCGTTCTGGTGCTGGGCACGGCGTGCGGGGGCGGGCTGACGCTCGCGGAGACGACCGGCGTCCTTCGCGAGGACGCCGCGGTGCTGAGCCGTATGGATCTCGACCACAAGGCCACGGCCTTCACCGACGACCGCTCCGGCTGCGAGGCGGGCACCCGGCGGAGCGTCTTCACGATGACCGGCGACCTGCCGCGGGGCGCCGACCCGGCGGCGGCCTCGGCGGCGCTGGCCTCCACGGTGGCCACCGAGTTCCGCACGATGGGCTACCAGGAGGCCGAGGGCCCGCACGCGCGGTTCGGCGTGAACGTCAGCGTGCTGGAGAAGCAGTCCCTCGGCATCGTGTTCACGGTGACGATGCGCACCGATCCACCGAATGTCGATATATCGGGTAAGACCGGCTGTCTCCCCGAGTGATCACGCGAAGCCGCCCGAGAGCCGCACACCCTAGAGGACCTCGGTGACGTAGCGGCGGATGAGGGTGGCGATCACCTCGTGTCCGTCGGCGGCCCACACGTCGGCGTTGAAGATCTCCACCTCGATCGGCCCCGCGTACCCCGCGGCGTCGACGGCCGACCGCAGCGGCCGGAAGTCGATCACCCCGTCGCCCATCATGCCCCGCCCGAGCAGCACGTCGGCCGGAAGCGGCACGAGGAAGTCGCAGACCTGGAAGCTCGCGACGCGCTCCCCCGCCCGCGCGATCTGGTCGAGCACGTCCGGGTCCCACCACACGTGGAAGGTGTCGACCACCACCCCGACCGCCTCTGCCTGCCACCGGGACGCGAGGTCGACGGCCTGGCCGAGCGTGGAGAGCACGGCCCGGTCGGCGCAGTACATCGGATGCAGGGGCTCCAGCGCCAGCCGTACCCCCGCGCCGAGGGCGGAAGGGACGAGCTCGTCCAGCGCCTCCCCGACCCGTGACCGGGCTCCGGCCAGGTCACGCGAGCCGCCGGGCAGCCCGCCGACGACCAGGACCAGGCAGTCCGCGCCCAGGGTGGCGGCCTCGTCGATCGCCCGGCGGTTGTCCTCCAGCGCGGAGGCGAACCCGGCCGGGTCCTCGGCGGTCAGGAAGCCTCCCCGGCACAGCGACGACACGCGCAGGCCCGCGTCCCGTACGAGCTTGGCGCTCGCCGCGAGGCCCTGATCGGCGACCTGCTGACGCCAGAGCCCGATCGCGGGTATCCCGAAGCGGGCGCACCCGTCCACGGCCTCCGCCACCCCGAACCGGCGCGTCGTCCACTGGTTCAGGGAGAGCCTGGCCAGGCGCGGATCCCCCGGCGCGGGCGTCTCGATCGCGGCGGGACGGCCGCTCGGCACGTCCACGGCCGGGCGGCCCGCGCTCCCCCCACGGCCGGTCACGCGGCCACCCCCGCCGTGGCGAGCAGGGCGCGCATGCGGGACTCGGCGAGATCGGGGTCGGGGAACAGCCCGGCCTGGTCCGCCAGGCGGAACACCTCGGCGAGGTGGACGATCGAACGGGCCGACTGCGCCCCGGCGACCATGGCGAACGCGTCCTGGTGCCCGGCGAGCCACGCCAGGAACACGATGCCCGTCTTGTAGTTGTACGTCGGCGCCTCGAAGATCTTGCGGGACAGCGGCACGGTCGGCTCCAGCAGTTCCCTGTAGCGTCCGTTCTCCCCCGCGTCCAGGGCCTGGAGCGCGGCGGAGGCGGCGGGGGCGATCGCGTCGAAGATGCCGAGCAGCGCGTCACTGCCCGACTCGATGAGCGGGGCGTAGTTGAAGTCGTCCCCGGTGTAGAGCCGCACGCCCGGCGGAAGGGCGGCGCGCAGCCGTACCTCGTGGCCGGCGTCCAGGAGCGAGACCTTGACCCCGTCGACGCGGGAGGCGTTGTCGCGGATCAGCGCGAGCAGCGACTCCGTCGCCGCCTCGACGTCGCGCGAGCCCCAGTAGCCCCCAAGGGCCGGGTCGAACATCTCGCCCAGCCAGTGCAGGATCACCGGCCGGTCCACCTCGGCGAGCAGCTTGCCGTAGACGGCGTGGTAGTCCTCGGGCGTACGGGCCAGCGCGGCGAGCCTGCGGCTGGCCATGAGGATCACTCCGGCCCCCGCCGACTGCACGAGGTCGATCTGCTCGGCGTACGCGCGCAGCACGTCCTGCGGCGTCCGGGCGTCCGGCGCGTGGTCGGTGCCCGCTCCGCAGGCCACCAGCTCGGCCGGGTCGCCGAACGCCGCCGCCTCCCCGGCCGTACGCCTGATCAGCTCGCGCGTCGCGGCCCAGTCGAGGCCCATGTTGCGCTGGGCGGTGTCCATGGCGTCGGCCACGCGGAAGCCGTACGACCACAGGTGCCGCCGGAACCGGAGCGTGGCCTCCCAGTCGACCGCGGCGGGCGCGCCCGGCGTGTTGTCGCCGAGGGGGTCGGCGACCACGTGCGCGGCCGCGTACGCGACGCGGGAGCGTGGCGGCCCGGGCGGGCGGGGCCGGTCGACGGGCTCGCGCGGTTCGTAGGCCGAGAGCGTTCCCCTGGCCGTGGGCAGGACGATCACAGGGCGATCTCCGGGAGCTCGACGCGGCGGCCCTCGGCGGACGACCGCAGCCCCGACTCGGCGAGCTGCACGCCCCGCGCCCCGGCGAGGAAGTCGTGCGGGAACGGCGTGTCCTGGACCACGGCGCGGACGAACATCTCCCACTGGGTCTTGAACCCGTTGTCGAAGTCCCCGTTGTCGGGGACCTCCTGCCAGTCGTCCCTGAAGGAGTGGGTGACCGGGAGGTCGGGGTTCCAGACGGGCATGGGGGTGGTCCCCCGGTGCTGGATCCGGCAGCCGCGCAGACCCGCGACCGCGCTGCCGTGCGTGCCGTCCACCTGGAACTCCACCAGCTCGTCCCGGTTCACGCGGACGCACCAGGACGAGTTGATCTGGGCGACCGCGCCGCCCGCCAGCTCGAAGATGCCGTAGGCGGCGTCGTCGGCCGTCGCCTCGTAGGCCCGCCCGGCCTCGTCGACCCGTTCCGGGATGTGGGTGACCACGCGCGCGGTGACCGCCTCGACCCGGCCGAAGAGGTTCTCCAGCACGTACGACCAGTGGCAGAACATGTCGAGCGCGATTCCGCCGCCGTCTTCGGCGCGGTAGTTCCACGACGGCCGCTGGGCGGGCTGCCAGTCGCCTTCGAAGACCCAGTAGCCGAACTCGCCGCGCACCGAGAGGACGCGGCCGAAGAAGCCGCCGTCGAGCAGGCGCCTGAGCTTGAGCAGGCCAGGCAGGAACAGCTTGTCCTGCACGACGCCGTTCCTGACGCCGGCGCTCCGGGCGAGGCGCGCGAGGGCCATGGCCTCCTCCAGCGTCTCGGCCAGCGGCTTCTCGGTGTAGACGTGTTTGCCGGCCTCGATGGCGCGCGTGATCGCGCCGACGCGCGCCGGGGTGACCTGCGCGTCGAAGTACAGCGCGTTGTCCGGGTCGCGCAGTGCCCCGGCGAGGTCGGTCGTCCAGTTCTTGAGGTTGTGCCGCTCGCAGAGCTCGCGGAGCTTGTACTCGCTGCGGCCGACCAGGACCGGCTCCAGCAGGACCCGCTCGCCGCCGCCGAGGTCGACGCCGCCCTGTTCGTTGACGGCCAGGACCGAGCGGACCAGGTGCTGGCGGTAACCCATGCGACCGGTGACACCGTTCATCACAACGCCTAGGGTCTGTGTGGTCACCCAGGGCCTCCTTTGCTTGGAAAGCGTTTTCCGTGTGCCGCCCGGCGGGCCGGACACCAATCCCTCGTGCTCCGCCGCCGTTGAGGACGCGAGCGCTTCCCGACGCTGGGAAAGCGCTTTCTCGGCGTACCGTAAGTTCCGTTCACATCACGGTCAAGGGGGTCGGCGCACAACATGCCCGGACGGCCGCGGGGGGCGGGCCGCCGGGGTGCCGCCCGCGACGGCCTCCCGTGTCCTCAGCGGCACAGCTTCTCAACGGCGCGGTCGCGGGCTCACGCTCGGTTTGCGTCCCCGGCGATCAGCGGTATGGTTGTGACACACCGACGCGGGGTGGAGCAGCTCGGTAGCTCGCTGGGCTCATAACCCAGAGGTCGCAGGTTCAAATCCTGCCCCCGCTACAAAAGAAGGCCCTGGTCACCGGTTTCCGGTGACCAGGGCCTTCGGCTTTCCGGGGCCGGAGATCGGAAACCCGATCTCAGAGGTGCTCGGTGAGAAAGCGGGTGGTCTCGGTGACGGCCCGCGTGACGTAGGGCTCGGTGTCGTAGAGGTCGATGTGGAGCCTGGCGTCGAGCCACACGAGCCTCTTCGGCTGGTCCATGCGCTTGTACGCCTCCTCGGCCCCCTCCGGGGAGCAGAAGGCGTCGACGACGCCGTGCACGATCAGGCCGGGCTTGGGTGACAGGAAGTCGGCGCCCATCATGTTGTCCACGGTGATCAGCTCGCGGATGGACGTCCGCGTGATCGTGTTCTTCCACGACGGGGACGCCGACCGCTCGGTTCCGTAATAGGCGAACGGCTCCTCCCCCTGCATCGCCGCCTCGCCGAAGAGGGCCACCGCCGGGAAGTACTCCACCTGGCCCCCACGGTCCTGCCGCTCGAAGACCTCGGTGAAGGAGGCCAGCGCCTCCTCGTAGCCCTCGTCGGACATGCCGGACCGCATGGCGTACGGGTTGTTGTACGCGCCGGCGATGCCCACGAATGCCTTCACCCTCGGGTCGAAGGCCGCGAAGCGGAGCGCGTACCCCGCGCCCAGGCAGATGCCCACGGCGCCCACGCGCTCGCCGTCCACCTCGGGAAGGCCACGCAGGTACGACACGGCGGCCCGCAGGTCGCCGAGCTTCCCCTGCGGGTCCTCGTGGTGGCGCGGTGTGCCGCCCGACCGTCCGAAGTTGCGGTGGTCGAACGCCAGCGTGACATACCCCGCCTCGGCGAGCCGGGCCGCGTACAAGCCCGTGACCTGCTCCTTCACGCCCGTGAGTGGCCCGGTGAACACCAGTGCCGGATGCGGGCCCCCGCCCTCGGGCACCCTGAGGTCGCCGGCGAGCGTGATGCCGTCGGCGGTGAACTCCACCTGATCAGCCATTCGGTCAGCCATGCCGGAAGTCAACCGCGAAAGTCGCCGGGCTGTTCCTCGAACCACCGCCCGAGCCACGCGACGACGGCCTCCACGAACGCGATCTTGTTGGCCGTCCTGACCGTCTCGTGGCCCTCGTCGTGGAAGAGCAGGTAGCGGCACGGGACGCCGCGCGCGGTGGCCTCGGCCACGACCTGCTCGGCCTCGTACACGGGCACGTTGGTGTCCTGCGCGCCGTGGACGACGAGCAGCGGCGCGGCCAGCCGGTCGAAGGAGTGGATGGGCGAAAGGGCCCGCAGCAGGTCGCGGTCGGCCACCGGGTCGCCGTACTCGGAGACGGCCGCGGCGGCGATCCACGGCTCGGTGCGGGCGTAGAAGGTCGCGAAGTCGGCCATGCCGCACACGTCCACCCCGGCGCGGAACAGCTCGGGGTAGGTCACCAGGGCCGCGAGCGTCAGATAGCCCCCGTACGAGCGGCCCATGCAGGCCACCCTGCCGGCGTCGGCGACCCCCGTCCGCACGAGGTGGTCCACGCAGTCGGCCACGTCGTCGATGGCGTGGAAGCGCAGCGCGTGGTTGTCGGCGTCGAGGAAGGCGCGCCCGAAGCCCGAGGAACCCCGGACGTTCGGCGCGAGCACGCTGATGCCCGCCGCCAGGAGCCGCTGGAAGAGCGGGTTGAAGGTCGGCCGCTCCTGGCTTTCCGGGCCGCCGTGCAGGTAGATCACGCACGGCGTGCGGGACGGCCCGGCGCGGTACAGCCAGCCGCTCAGCTCCAGGCCGTCCCTGGCGGGGAAACAGACCAGCTCGGCCTCGATCTCGTCGGGCAGGGGGTCGTCACCGGCCACACGGCGGTAGGCGCCGGTCGCGAGGTCGCACAGCAGGACGTGCGAGGGCGTGGAGGGGCCCTCCCCCGCGATGACGGCCAGCGTGCCGTCCAGGGACAGCCGCGCGGAGCTGATCACGTCGACCGGCGGCGGGGGGAGCGGCCGGGTGCCGCCCTCGACCAGGTCGGCCACCTCCAGTTCGGAGCGGCCCGCGACGTTCCAGACCAGCAGGGCGACCGTGCCGTCCACGCTGACGGAGAACCGGTCGAGCTCGGCGTCGGGACGCTCGGCGATCACCTGGGGGGCGCCGCCCATGGGCATCGCGAGCAGCGCCATACGGTCGCGGCCGGCGTTGGAGCGGATGTAGGCCACCTCTCCGTCGGGGGACAGCGCGCCGAGGTCGGTCGTGGGCGGCAGCAGCGGCCGTTCCTTCCCGAAGGGCAGGTCGGCGACCGACATCTCGCGCATGCCGCGCGGCCCGTGGCGCAGCAGCACCCGGCGGTGGTCGCGGCTCACCGCGCTCGGCCACATCAGCGGGCCGGCCGCGATGGTGTCGCGGTGGCCGAGTCCCGCGTCGATGAGCACGGCCTCCGTCGAGCCGGACCCGGCCAGCTCGGCCACGAGCAGGGTCGAGCCCTGCCCGGTCCACCGCACGAACACGGCGGAGCCCCGCGCCGGGGTGTCCGTCGGCCCGGCGAGCAGGCGGCGGTCGGTGCCGTCGGGCCGTACGGCCCACACCTGGGTGTGCTCTCCGCCGCCCGGCGAGACCAGGACGGCCAGCCACTCGCCGTCCGGCGACCAGAGCACGTTGCCGACCGGCTCGGGGCCGGTGTCGATCACCCGCGCCCGCGGCGGTGCCGTGGGCGCTTCACGCCCCCCGGCCGCGTACTCGGGCAGGAGCTGGACCCAGGCGCGTGGCGAGCCGTCGCGGTCGCTGACGAACGCGACGGCCCGGTTGTCGGGCGACAGGGCGGGGAACCGGCAGATCCACGAGACGTCGACGGTCAGACTCCTTGTGCTTGAAGCCACATCTCCAGGAGTCCAAGTTGCCACAACGCGTTGGCTCCCAGTGTGGTTCTGTGGTCATCGGGCGCGGCGAGAAGCTCGTCCACCGTCGCGGGACGGAAGAGGCCGCGCGAGCGGGCGGTCGGCCCGGTGAGGGTGTCACGCACCATCTCCAGGAACGGGCCGTGGATGTGGCGGATCGCCGGCACGGGGAAGTAGCCCTTCGGGCGGTCGATGACCTCGTCGGGGACGATGCCCCGGGCCGCGGCCTTGAGCACGCCCTTGCCGCCTTCGGCCAGCTTGAGCTCGGGCGGGCACATGGCGGCCAGCTCGACCAGGTCGTGGTCGAGGAACGGGGTGCGCGCCTCCAGCCCGAAGGCCATCGTCATGTTGTCGACCCGCTTGACCGGGTCGTCCACGAGCATGACGCCGGTGTCCAGGCGCAGCACGGCGTCGAGCGCGGTGTCGGCGCCGGGCATGGCCAGGTGCTCGCGGACGAACGCGCCGCTGACGTCCTCGCCGAGCAGGTAGCCGGGCCCGAGGATCTCGGCGAGTCCCTCGTGCGCGCGGTCGAAGAAGACCTTCGCGTACACGTCGGCCGCGTCGCCGCGCGGCACGTTCTCCATCGGCGGGTACCAGTCGTAGCCCGCGAAGACCTCGTCGGCGCCCTGGCCGGACTGCACGACCTTGACGTGCCGCGACACTTCCTCGGACAGCAGGTGGAAGGCGACGCAGTCATGGCTGACCATGGGCTCGCTCATGGCCGCGACGGCGTTCTGGAGGGAGGGCAGGAGCCGCAGGTCGTCCACGAGGATGCGGTGGTGGTCGGTGCCGAACCGCCGGGCGACCAGGTCGGAGTAGACGAACTCGTCCCCGGACTCGCCGCCCGCCGCGTGGAACCCCACGCTGAAGGTGGCGATATCGCTCTGCCCCTCCTCGGCGAGCAGGGCGACGATCAGGCTGGAGTCCAGTCCGCCCGACAGCAGCACGCCCACCGGAACGTCGGCCACCGTGCGCCGCCGCACGGCCACCCTGAGGGCTTCGAGGACGGCCTCACGCCACTCGACGGGGCCCATCTCGCCCCTGGCGCTCTGGAGCACGTCCAGCTGCACCGCGCCCGGCTGGAGCACGCCCGGCTCCCGGGGACGCGTGAAGGCCGGGTTCCAGTAGTGGTCGTCGTGCGCCGTGCCGTCGGGGTCGATGGTCCGTACGGTCGCGGGCGGCAGCTTCTCCACGCCGGTCAGGATCGTGCGGGGCGAGGGCACCACAGAGTGGAAGGTCATGTAGTGGTGCAGTGCGACGCGGTCGACGTCGGTCCGCACTCCGCCGCCGGCGAGCAGCGCGGGCAGGGTGGAGGCGAACCGCAGCCGCGCCGCGTCACGGGTGAGGTAGAGCGGCTTGATGCCGAGCCGGTCGCGGCCGAGCACCAGCCGCCCGGTGTCCCGCTCGGCGACGGCGAACGCGAACATGCCCTTGAAGTGGTCCACGCACCTGCGGCCCCAGTGGCGGTAGGCCTTCAGCAGGACCTCGGTGTCGGAGGTGGAGAAGAACCGGTAGCCCTCCCCCAGCAGCACCTCGCGCAGTTCGCGGTAGTTGTAGAGGCAGCCGTTGAACACCCCGACCAGACCTGCCTCGGCGTCGACCATCGGCTGCGCCCCGCGGTCGGACAGGTCGATGATCTTCAAGCGGCGGTGGCCGAGCGCCACGGGGCCCTGCGCCCACAGGCCGGTGCCGTCGGGCCCGCGCGCGGCCATGGCCGCCGTCATGCGCTCGACGGCTCCGACGTCGGCCACGCGGCCGTCGAAACGGATCTCACCGCTGAGGCCGCACATCAGACGACCTCCCTCAGCAGCCAGGTGTCCTTGGCCCCGCCGCCCTGCGAGGAGTTGACGATCATGCTGTCGGGCGGGGCCACGCGGGTCAGCGCCGCCTGTGGGACGACCGGGTCCCTGCCGGTGAACACGAACGCGCGCAGGTCGATCACGTGCGGGCGCAGGCGCTCGCCGTCGAAGGTGGGGTGCGTGGACAGGGCCACCGTCTCCTGCGCCACCCAGCGTTCCGGAGCGGCGAGGATCTCCTCGCGGATCGCCTTCAGCTCGTCCGCCGAGGCGTCCTGGCCGATGATCACCCCCTGGCCGCCGAAGCCGTCGACCGGTTTGACCACCAGGTCGTCCAGCCGGTCGAGCACGTGCTCGCGGTCTTCCGGGTCGCGGCAGAGGTAGGTCGTGACGTTGGAGAGCAGAGGACGTTCTCCCAGGTAGTAGTCGATGAGGCGGGGCACGTAGCGGTACAGGCTCTTGTCGTCGGCGACGCCGTTGCCGGGCGCGTTGGCCAGCGTGAGCGTTCCCCGCTCGATCGCGTCGAGGAGCGCGGCCCCGATCGGGCTCGCCAGGAGGCCGTCCTCCTCGATCCTTCGGTAGAGCACGTCCACGCGCCGCCCCTTGGCGTACACGACGCCCTCTCTGACCTCCAGGTCGGCGGGCTCGGCGAGGACCACGTCCATCTCCTCGGCGAGCGTCCGGTGCTCGTAGTACGCCGGGTCGTCGGGGCCCGAAGTGATCACGCCGAGGGTGGGGTCGCCCACGGGCGAGGCGGCGAGCAGCGCCTCGCGCAGCAGGGACGCGGTGCCCTCGGGGTCCAGGACGGCCGAGCGGTCGAGCTCGGGAAGGACGTGGGCCGCCATCCGGCGGTTGCCCACCGCGTAGCCGATGCCCGAGGGCACCCGCAGGTTGTCCTCCAGCACGACCCACCGTCCCGCGCCGTCGCGGGCGACGTCCAGCCCGGCGACCGAGCATCTGATGGCCCCGCTGTGCACCCGCCAGCCGGCGGGCCGGTAGCCGGGCGACTCGTCCACGGCCCAGGCGGGAAGCACCCGGTCCTTGATCACCTCGCGCCTGCCGTACACGTCGCGCAGAAAGGCCTCCAGCGCGCGGACCCGCTGCGGCATCCCGTCGCGGATCTTCGCCCAGTCGTCGGCGGCGATCAGCCTCGGCACGAGGTCGACGGGCATCTTGCGGGACAGGTCGGTCGCCTCCTGGTCCGCTTCCTCACCCACCAGGCCTTCGTCTCCCCCGACCTGGAACGTCATGCCGGACTCGCGCATGTAGCGGTTGCGGGCGATCTCCCGCTCGCGCAGCTCCACCGGGCCGAGCCGGTCGAACGCCTTGAGGACCGGCTGGTAGGGCTCGCGGACGGTGCCCTCGATCACGGCCTCGTCCTGTACCGCGTCGTAGCCCTTGAGCAGGCTCGTCTCCAGGCCGGGGTTGGGGCCGCCGAACTCGGTCTGCCAGCCGTCCGAGCGGGTCTCGGCCACCAGGAGGTCGACGATGTCGGACAGCGTCCCGCCGCTCTCGATCACCCGCCGCTGGCGGGCCGCCGAGCTGCCCCTGCCCAGGGTCTCCTCGGCCAGCGTCGTCACGAGGTCCCAGTCGCCCGTCGCCTCCAGCTGGGGGCGCAGCCCGTCCAGCATCCGCCTGATCACGTCGGCGGCCGGCATCGCCGTGCCCTCGACCGGGTCGACGAGCGTGCCTTCGAGCCCGGAGCGCGCCGAGCGCCAGGTCGCCGCGCGGACGATCTCCATGCGGATCGGCGGCGTGGGGTCGTCGTTCTCGATGGCGTGCAGCTCGCGCAGGACCACCGCGCGGAAGACGCCGGCCAGCAGGACGACCTTGCCCACGCTCGGGCAGGCGTCGCACATGCGCAGCTCGACCGTGGAGACGTGCGCGGAGGGGCGCACGTCGAAATAGATCATGCCGGGGTCCATGATGACGCCGGACCGTACGAGGTCCGCGACCATCTGGTCGTACTCGGCGGCGGACGCGAAGTGGCGGACCGGCCCCGTGGTGGGCCAGCGGTTCCAGACCAGGGTGCGGTAGCTGGCGTACCCGCTGTCGGCTCCGAGCCAGTACGGCGAGCTCGCGCTGAGCGCCAGCAGTGGCGGCAGCCAGGGGGAAACGCGGTGCGCCACCTCGACGGCGAGGTCGCGGTTGGCGACGTCCACGTGTACCTGGGCGCCGCAGATCAGCTGCTCACGGGTGAGGAGCTGATAGTCCTCCAGCATCTGCTCGTACCGGGCGTCCGGCGAGATCTTCAATGCCGCCGGGTCCACCAGGGGCACCGCCCCCGCCGCCACGATCCCGAGCCCGAGGCCGTCCGCCGCCTCGATCACCGTGCGGCGCAGGGCGGTCAGGTCGTGCCCGAGATCCTCCAGGCGCACGTACGGACGGCTGTTCGACTCCACCACCGACCGCTGCAGCTCCTGCGTGAAGCGCTCGCCCGGCAGCCGCTGAAGGAGATGACCGGCGCGTGGAACGAGGTGGCGTGTGTCAAGGTCCACGACGTGGAACTCCTCCTCGACGCCAACGGCGACCGACTCCGCGAGACCCGTCATTCCACCATCCTCAAAAAGTCCATCGACCAGGGGCGTTTGATGGGCTTCTGCCCACAAACCGCCTAAATGCACGTCACGACGGAACTCTTCGAATTGTGATTTCCCCGGCACGGGGCGACGGCGACGCGCGCGGGGGAAGACCGGCGCTCGGTCGTGGGCGCCTCAGGAGCCGGCGCGGGGACGGCCGCCGCCGGTGGCCACGAGGGACGCGAGCATGGCGTCGATGGCGTCGAGCCGGCGGTTCAGGTCGGCGATGTCCGCCTTGTTGGCGCTCTGCTCCTCGGGCTTCAGCGTGAGCACGAGCTGGCCGGTGCCTGCCAGCTCGCCGACCGCGACCTCGCTCATGTCGTCGCCGTTCTGCATCCGGACCGCGTGCTCCAGCTCCTGGGTCTGTAACGCGAGGCGGCGCAGGTTCCCGGCCACGGGCCGGCCGTCCCTGATCACGATGGTGGACGTTCCCTGCAGCAGTCGAGAGACCCGCTCGTAGCGCGCCGACAGGTGGTTCAGCAGCTCGTTGGTGGCGACCAGCGTGAGCGCGCCGACCACGCCGCCGGCCAGGCTGTCGTCGTTCCCGATCACGGCGTTCTGCACGACGTTGGAGAGCAGGAAGATGACCACGAAGTCGAAGGTGCTCAGCCCGGCCAGGTTGCGCTTGCCCACCAGCCGGAAGATGAGCACGATCAGCGCGTAGACCAGCACGGTGCGAAGGAGCTTCTCGGCCACGGGGATCTGGAACGTCAGCATGTCGTGCCACACGGAAGGCCTCCTCGTCGGGCTGATCGTGCCACCCTAAGCACGCGCGCCTAGGAGTCGAACCCCAGCCCGAACCTGTCCAGGGTGCGGAGCCAGAGGTTGCGGCGGCCCTGGTGGGCGTCCGCCCTGGCGATCGACCAGCGGGTGAGCTGGATGACCCCCGACCTGATCGGCTCCGGCGGGAACGGCACGGGCTTCTCGCGCACCATCTGAAGCTCGGTGCGCTCGGTCGGCTCCCCGGAGAGCAGGTCGAGCATCACGTTGGCGCCGAACCGCGTCGCCCCGACGCCCAGCCCCGTGTAGCCGACGGCGTACGCCAGCCGTCCCCGGTGGGCCCTGCCGAAGAACGCGCTGAAGCGGCTGCACGTGTCGATCACGCCGCCCCAGCGATGGGTGAACCGCACGTCGGCGAGCTGCGGGAACGTCGTCGCGAAGTGGCCGGCCAGGGTCGCGAAGGTCGCGTCGCGCTGCTCGTACTCCTGCCTGACCATGCCGCCGTTGTAGTACACGGCGTCGTACCCGCCCCACAGAACGCGGTTGTCCTCGGTGAGCCGGTAGTAGTGGAACTGGTTTGCGCCGTCGCCGATGCCCTGCCGGTTGCGCCAGCCGACCGACTCCAGCTGGGACGGGCTCAGCGGCTCGGTCATCAGCGCGTAGTCGTACACGGGCACCAGGAAGTTCCTCAGCCTCCCGAGCAGCGGCGGGAACACGCCCGTACCGAGCGCGACCTTGCCCGCGCGCACCCTGCCGTGCGGGGTCGTGAGCTCGATGGCGGCGCCGTCGTCCTTGAGCGAGCGGACCGGGCTGTGCTCGTAGACGCGCACGCCCAGCGACAGGCACGCCTCCCGCAGGCCCCATGCGAGCCGCGCCGGATCGATCATCGCGCAGCCGTCGCGGTCCCACTGCCCGCCCACGTAGGTCGGGGAGCCCACCTCGGCGCGCACCTGGTCGGCGTCCAGGAGGCTCACGTCCATGCCCAGCTCGCGGGCGATGCCGGTGTCCTCGGCCAGGCCGTCGAGCTGCCACGGCTCGGTGGCCACGTGCAGCTCGCCGGTGCGCTCGAACGAGCAGCGGATGCCGTACCTCGCGACGGCCCGCTCGATCTCGTCGAGGTTCTCCTTGCCCAGCCGTACGAGCGTGGAGATCTCCTGGGGCCAGCGGGCGAGGCCGTTGCCCAGCCCGTGGGTGAGGCTGGCGACGCAGAAGCCGCCGTTGCGCCCCGAGGCGGCCCAGCCGACGCGCCTGCCTTCCAGCAGCACGACGTCGAGGGAGGGGTCGCGTTCCTTGGCCATGAGGGCGGTCCACAGGCCGGAGAACCCGCCGCCGACCACTGCCAGGTCGGCGGCCGTGTTCTCGAAGAGCCGCCGCAACGGCTCGGGTTTGTCCGGACTGTCCAACCAGTACGGCTTACGCTCCGCGTCAGCCAGTGCTTTCAGCGGATCCACGCTTCCACGTCCTTACGAACCACATCGGTCTTGCCTGCCCGGCGGGACCGGTGTCCCGTGCCGGGGGTCTGCCGCCGCGCGTCAGCTTCGGCGACGGGAGGTCACCGTGTTGACCACGGCGATCGCCACGCCGACCGCGAAGATCAGCGTGCCGAGGATGTTGACCTGCGGAGGCACGCCGATGCGCACGGCTCCGTAGATCCACAGCGGGAACGTGATGGTCGCGCCGCTGGTGAACTGGGTGATGACGAAGTCGTCGATCGACAGCGCGAAGGCGAGCAGCGCGCCGGAGACCACGCCCGGGAGGATCATCGGGAACGTGACCCGCCAGAACGTGATCCACGTCGAGGCGCCGAGGTCGCGCGCCGCCTCCTCGATCGACCCGTCGAGGCCCACCACGCGCGCCCGTACGGTCACCGCGACGAACGACACCGAGAACAGCACGTGCGCGAGCACGATCGTCAGGTACCCGGTCTGCACGCCGAGGGCGACGAACAGCGACAGCAGCGAGGCCCCCATGACCAGCTCGGGCGAGGAGATCGCGGCGAACATGATCAGGTTGGTCGGGCCCTGTCCGCGGAAGCGGTACCGGCCGAGGGCGATGCCGAGCAGCGTGCCCAGCACGGTGGTGACCAGGGTCGCCACCAGGGCGATGCTCAAGGAGTTCACCACGGCTGTGGTGAGGTCGGGGTAGTCCCCGAGCCGCCCCCACCACTTGAAGGTGAAGCCCTGCCAGCTGACATTGGACTTGCTCTTGGTGTCGTTGAAGCCGAACGCGATCATCACCGCGATCGGCGCGAACAACCACAGGAGGATCAGCCACGTGTAGCCGAAAAGCAGGCGGTCGCCCCAGCGGGAGCGCCGGCGGCGACGCGCCCCGATCGAGGGCGCGGGCATGCCGTTCGTGGCCTGTGTGGGGAGCGCTGGGCTGACTGGACCGCTCATCGCGCCGCTGCCTCCAGGACGTTATCGGTGCCAAGTGCCTTGGCGTAGACGAAGATGCCGACGAGCATCGCCGCCATCAGCGTGAACGACAGGGCCGCACCGACCGGATAGTCGTTGTTCACGAGGTACTGCGTCTGGATGACGTTGCCGATCATCGTGTTGGCCGGGCCTCCGAGGATGGACGCGTTGACGTAGTCCGAGGTCATCGGGACGAACGTCATCAGGACGCCGGCGAACACGCCCGGGAGGGAGAGCGGGAGCACGATCTTGGTGAACGACGTGCGCCATGTGGCGTACAGGTCCAGCGACGCCTCCACGACCCGCGGGTCGACCCGCTCCAGGGCCACGTAGATCGGCAGCACCATGAAGGGCAGGTAGTTGTAGGTCAGGCCGCCGATGACGGCCGCGGTGGTCGCCAGAACGTGGAAGTCCTGGGGCAGCAGGCCGATGTTCTTGAGCGGCTCCAGCAGGATGCCGTCGTCGGCGAGCAGGAACTTCCACGACACGGTGCGGAGCACGAACGACACGAAGAACGGCAGGAGCACCAGCAGCAGGTACGTCGACTTGCGGGCGCCGCCCTTGAAAGCGATCCAGTACGCCATGGGGTACGCGATCACGATCGCCAGGATCGTCCCGATGGCCCCGTAGGCCACCGAGCGCACGAACTGAGTCTTGTACTCCACCAGGGCGTTGCTGAAGTTGGCGAAGTGGAAGGTCTGCAGGAAACCGTTGACGACGTCGCCCTCCATCGTGGAGACCGAGGCCATGAAGACCAGCGGCACCACCAGGAAGATGACCAGCCACAGTCCGCCCGGAAGGACGAGCAGGTAGGGAGCGATCTTGCGTCTCATGGTCCTAGCCCTGGGTGATCGGCTGGAAGATGCCTTGGAAGACCTTTTCCTCGGCGTCGGTGAGGCTCTTGTACGACCGGACCCTGGCCAGGTCGGACTCCGAGGGGTAGATCAGCGGACTGTCGGCCATCACTTCGAGCGCCTTCTTGTCGTCGCCCTTGGCCGTGGCCGCTTCCGCCCTGACGAGGTCCCGCGTCGAGGGAACCGGGGTGATGTAGGTGATGTACTCCGCCAGCGCGGCAGCGATCTTGGGCTGGTAGACGTAGTCCATGATCGCCAGCGCGTCGACCGGGTTCTGGGCGGTCTTCGGGATGCACATGTTGTCGGTCCAGATGTTGCCGCCCTCTTGGGGGACGACGAACTTCAGGTTCTGGCCTTCGAGATTCTGCTGGTAGATGTCGCCCGACCAGGCCATGGTCACCCAGATGTCCCCGCGGGCCAGCGCGTCGACCCAATCCTGTTCGTAGTATTTCCGGACAAGTCCAGCATCGCGCTGCTCCTGGAGTTTCTTCCCGGCCTTCTCCCAGTCGGCCTGGACCGACTTGTCCGGGTCGATGCCCAGGGCGAACATCCCGAAGTTCGCGACCTCCTGCGTGTCGACGAACATGCCGACCTTGCCCTTGTACTTCGGGTTCCAGAGCTCCTGGATGCTGGTGATCTCGCCGTCGACGTACTTCGGGTTGTACGCGATGCCCGTCAGGCCCGACTGCCACGGAACCGTGTAGGTGTTGCCCGGGTCGTAGCTCGGGTTCTTGAACCTCGGCCCCGCGTTGGCCGCGAAGTTCGGCAGCTTGGAATGGTCGAGCGGTACCAGGTAGCCGAGATCCATGGCCTTGCCGAGTTGGAGGCCGTTGGTCATGACCATCAGGTCGAACCCGATGTCCTGCCCGGCTGCGAGCTGCGGCTGGATCTTGCCGAACCAGGTGGAGTTGTCCTGGACGGCCTCCTGGTAGGTCACCTGGATGCCGGTGTCCTTGGTGAACGCCTCCAGGGTCGGGTACCGCTTGCCCTCCTTGTCGATGTACAGGGGCCAGTTGGCGAAGCGCACCAGGCCGTTCTTCTTCTTGCCGGCCCAATAGCTCGCCACGGCGTCCTGCTGGGGTGCGGCGACCTTCCGGCCGGGGATGCTGCAGGCCGTGAGCGCGAGGGCGGCGGCGGACATGCCGGCCATTCGCAGTGCTTCTCGCCGGGTGAGACGCGAGCCGTCGCGGTGACGGGCCCGCGTCAGCCCACGCAGGAACGCGGGGTCACGCGAGGGGTCGTTCATGGGGACTTTCAACTTCCAATCGCGTACGAGTGCTGCGGCTGCCACGACAGCCAGACGGAGTCACCGCGCTCCGCCGTGATGCTGCTGTCCCTGGCGTTCTGCTCGAAGACCGTGAACTCGGCTCCGCCGGCGAGGTTCACGGCGTAGCTGTTGTAGGTGCCGAGGTAGACGACCTCGGCCACGGTTCCGCGTACGGCGCTGAGGTCCGCGCCGGGCTCGTCGTGCGAGATCCGGATCTTCTCCGGCCGTACGGTCACCTCGACCGCGCCGCCCTTGAGGGTGCCGTCGGCCACCGGGACCAGCACCCGGTCGCGGTCGCCGATCCTGATCGTGGCCGTACCGTCGCTGACCGCCTCGGCCGTACCGCTCAGCAGGTTGGAGGTGCCGATGAACCCCGCCACGAACTTGGTCGCGGGACGCTCGTAGATCTCCCTGGGCCCGGCGAGCTGCTCGACCAGGCCGTCGTTCATGACGGCGATGCGGTCGCTCATGGTGAGCGCCTCGTTCTGGTCGTGGGTGACGTAGACGAACGTGATGCCGACCTCGCGCTGGATCCGCTTGAGCTCGATCTGCATCGCCTGGCGGAGCTTGAGGTCGAGCGCGCCGAGCGGCTCGTCAAGGAGGAGCGCCCGGGGGTTGTTGACCAGGGCTCGCGCGAGCGCGACCCGCTGCTGCTGGCCACCCGACATCTCGCGGGGGCGCCGCTTCTCGCGGCCGGTGAGGTCGACGATCTCCAGCATCTCGCCGACCCGGCGCTTGATCTCCGGGTCGGGTACGCGCTTGCGCCGGAGGCCGAACGCCACGTTCTCCCAGACGTTCATGTGGGGGAAGAGCGCGTAGGACTGGAAGACCATGTTCACGTCGCGCTTGTTCGGCGGCACGTCGGTGACGTCCTGCCCCTGCAGCCGTACGGCACCCCGCGAGGGGTCCTCGAACCCGGCGATCATCCGCATCGTGGTTGTCTTGCCGCAGCCGGACGGCCCGAGCATGGAGAAGAACTCGCCCTCGGCGATCGACAGGCTGACGCCCTTGACCGCCTGTACGACCTCACCATGCGCTAGGTATTCCTTGACGACTCCGTCGAGTTCGATGGCGGGCACCGGGGAGATGTCGGAGGCGGCCGCGGAGGCCGCCTCCTTGCCCGCCTGGATTTCGGTCATTCCAGGCTATCCCTCTTCTATGTCGGCAGCCGCGCGCCGTTGCCGTGCGTCCGTGCTGCCGCGATGATCATTCACCGATGTAGTGCATGACGTGCTTGACCCGGGTGTAGTCGTGCAGGCCGAAGACCGACAGGTCCTTTCCGTAGCCCGAGTGCTTGAACCCGCCGTGCGGCATCTCCGACACGAACGGGATGTGGGTGTTCACCCACACCACGCCGAAGTCGAGACGCCGGGACATGCGCATCGCACGGCCGTGGTCGGAGGTCCACACCGAGGCCGACAGGCCGTACTTGACGTCGTTGGCCTTGGTGAGGGCCTCGGCCTCGTCGGAGAAGGTCTGGACGGTGATGACCGGGCCGAAGACCTCGGTCTGGATCATCTCGTCGTCCTGCCGGAGGCCGTCGACGACGGTCGGCTCGAACAGGTAGCCCTTCTCGCCGATGCGCCTGCCGCCGGTGACGACCTTCGCGTGGCCGGGCACCCTTTCGAGGAAGCCCTCGACCCGGGCGAGCTGGTTCTCGTTGTTGAGCGGGCCGTAGTAGGCGTCCTCGGTGTCCAGGCCGCCGGTCTTGGTGGCCGCGGCCGCCTCGGCCAGGGCCGCCACGAAGGGCTCGTGGATGCTCTCGTGCACGAGGACGCGGCAGGCGGCGGTGCAGTCCTGGCCGGCGTTGTACAGGCCGGCTCCCGCGATCGCCTCGGCGACGGCGCCGAGGTCCTTGACGTCGTCGAACACGACGACCGGCGCCTTGCCTCCGAGCTCCAGGTGCACGCGCTTGAGGTCCTCGGCCGCGGACTTGGCGACCTGCACGCCCGCGCCCACCGAGCCGGTGATCGCGACCATCGACGCGGCCGGGTGGCCCACGACCCTGGCGCCGGTCTCCCGGTCGCCGACGACGACGTTGAACACGCCCGCCGGGAGGATCTCGCCCAGGATCTCGGCCAGCTTGACCGTGGAGACCGGGGTGGTGTCCGACGGCTTGAGCACGACCGTGTTGCCCGCGGCCAGCGCCGGGGCGATCTTCCAGACGGCCATCATCATGGGGTAGTTCCACGGGGTGACCTGCCCCACGACGCCGATCGGCTCGTGCCGGATCACCGAGGTGTGGTCGGCGAGGAACTCACCGGAGGTGGGGCCCTCCAGCGTGCGCGCGGCGCCCGCGAAGAAGCGGAAGTGGTCGGCGGCGGGCGGGATCTCGTCCTCGGCCATGCGCGCACGGGGCTTGCCCGTGTTGAGGCACTCAGCCTCGACAAGCTCCTCGCCGCGTGCTTCGATGGCGTCAGCGATCTTCAACAGGTAACCGGCACGCTCGCCCGGCGTCGTCTGTCCCCACGACTCGAACGCGGCTACCGCCGCGGCGTAGGCTGCGTCGACATCCTCCTGGCCGGAGACCGGCGCCTGGAGGTAGACCTCCCCGGTGCTCGGATCGATCACATCGGAGAACTGGCCGCTCTTGGCGTCCGCGAGCTCACCGTTGATGAAGTTCTGCAGACGGGTGGTCAACGTTGACCTCCTCGTGAGGTGGCTGAGTTGTCGCGACTCTGACAGAGGTCAGAGTGAACGACAAGGGATTTCGTCGCGAATATATCAAATTGCTACGAAATCGCTTGACAGGGGACGGTGAACTGACAACATGTCGCACCAGGACGGCAACACGGCGGGAACGGCCCCGTAATCAGTTTGCGGTAGGCGACGGAGTGCCTGGTCCGCCGGCCCGGACGGGGTTCCTTCGCCGGGGCCGGCAGGGTGTTAGGGAGGACGCACGGAGATGACGACGCCGCCGAAGGCCCGACGGGACAACAACCACGACGCCAGGCCGGGTCCGGTGGTTCTGGACGAGATCTCCAAGCAGATCATCGAGGAACTGCAGGCGGACGGGCGCAAGCCGTACGCCGCCATAGGTAAAGCCGTGGGACTGTCGGAGGCGGCGGTGCGCCAGCGCGTCCAGCGCCTGCTCGACGCCGGGGTGATGCAGATCGTCGCCGTAACCGACCCGCTCACCCTGGGCTTCCCCCGGCAGGCGATGATCGGCATCAAATGCGAGGGCGACCTGGAGACCGTCGCCGACAGACTCTCCTCCATCGACGAGATCGACTACGTCGTCCTCACGGCGGGGTCTCTCGACATCATGGTGGAGGTCGTCTGCGAGGGCGACAACCACCTGCTGGAGATCCTCGGCAAGATCCGTGCCATCCCCACCGTCCGGGCGACCGAGACCTTCGTGTACCTCAAACTGCGCAAGCAGACCTACTCCTGGGGCACTCGCTGACCCTGCCCCTGGCCCTGCTCCTGGCCCGCGGCCAGGGCGCCCTTGCGGTCGAGGACGTCGGCGATCTCCGCGAGGAAGGCGTCCACCTGGGCCACGGCGTAGCCGGTCTTGAACATCACGGTCGAGAAGGTCGCCACCCTGACCTGTTCGGCGGTGAGCGGGTGGTCGGTCGTCCCACGCAGGGTCGCGACGATCCGGTCGAGGAACACGTCGACCTCGTCCTCGTTGTACCCGGCCCCGAGCCGCCCGGGGCGGAACAGGACGCGTTCGACCCGCACCGCCTGCGTCTCCAGCCAGGCCTCCATCAGGGCCTCGGCGACGGGCCGCTGCCCGTTCGGGGCCTCCGGCGACTTCGGCCCGCCCGGCGTCTCCCCCAGCCCCGGCAGGGTGGGCGCCTCGTCGTCCTCCTCCACCGGATCTTCCGTGGAGTCGTGGCGTCCGCCGGGCACCTGGTGGCGTCCGACTTCGACCCGCTCGGTCCAGGCGTCCGGGCGCCTGCCCGCCACCCACTCCCCCGGGAGGTCCCCCGGCGCCGGCCGCACGGGAAGGTCGCCGAACCCCCCGGCCACCGGACTTCCGAGGATCTCGCCGGATCGCTCCATCACCGGTGCGGCCTGGGGAGACTCGGGGGCGGGAGCGCCACGGGTCTCGACCGCGACCACGAAGGCGTCCAGCGCGTAGTCGACCGCCACCTCGTTGTAGCCGCCCAGCTTCGTGTCGAAGCGCGCCATGCGGATGTCGTCGGCCGTGACCGGGGCACCCTCCAGCAGCCCTCGCCCCAGCGTCGCCTCGATGCGCACGATCAGCGCGTCGACCTGGTCGGGGTCATATCCGGTCCGCACCCCCAGCACTCGTGGAAAGCGGTTCACGCCTAATCCTCCCGGTTCACAACCCCGCATTTATTTCTCTTCTTTACCATTCTGGGGGGATGACATGGGGAAATCCAGACAGTTACCCGTTCACGGGTAAGCTTCCGAAACTATGCGGCTCGCGAACCTCTCCTACCGCTACGCCCGCCGCGCCCCCTGGGTCCTGCACGAAGTGGACCTCGACCTGCCCCCGGGCACGGTCGCCGAGGTGACGGGGCGCAACGGCGCGGGCAAGTCCACGTTGCTGAGGCTGCTGGCCGGCACCGCGCGCCCGAGCCGCGGTTCGGTCTCCGGCCGTCCCGCCGTCGTGGGGTACGCGCCCGAGATCTTCCCGGTGGACCAGCCGTTCACGGTCACCGCGTACCTGTCCCACATGGCGGCCGTCCGAGGGGCCGCGGCGACCTCGATGGAGCCGTGGGTCGAGCGGCTGGGAATGGCCGCGCTCCTCGACGTGCCGCTCGGCGATCTGTCCAAGGGCAGCGCCCACAAGGTAGGGCTGGCGCAGGCCCTGCTCGTCCCACCCGGCCTGCTGATCCTCGACGAGCCGTTCTCCGGCCTGGACGAGCAGACCCGCGCCGAGCTTCCCCGCGTCATCGACGAGGTCGTGGCGGCCGGAGGCATCGTCGTGGTCAGCGACCACCAGAACGGCCTCGCCGGGCACCCGGGCGTCACCCACCTGAAGGTCGAGAACGGCACAGTCCAGGCCGCGACCCCCGGCGGGGCCCCGGCCCGAGCGATCATCGAGGTCCTGGTGGACGCCGGCGAAGCCGAGGCGGTGGCCCGGAAGCTCCAGGCCGAGGGCTACGAGGCCAGGATCCGAGGAGAGGCGCGATGAGGCCGGCGATGTCGCTCACACGGTTCAAGATCTCGGCCTACCTGAGGTCCCACCGCATCGTCCAGCCGTTCGTGGGGCTGCTGGCCGTCGTGATCATCCTGTACTCGTCCCGCGTGGCCGTCGGCCAGGAGCTTCCCTCCTACGCCGACTCGGCCGCGCTGCTCGTCCCCGTCTTCGCGTGGGCGACCAGGGGGCTGCTCGACACCGAACCGGACGTGCAGCGTCTGATCTCGATCACGGCGGTGGGGCGGCCCGGCCGCGAGGTGGCGAGCGGCCTCGTCGCCTCGGTGGCCGTCAGTTGCGGCCTGGCCTTCCTCGCCCTCGTGCTGCCACTGGCCATCGGCTTCCGCGCGGTGCCCGGCACGGCGGTGCTTATCGGCGGCCTCGCCCTGCACGTGCTCTCCGTGCTCACCGGCACCGTCCTCGGCGCGCTCTCCAGCCGCCCGATCCTGCCCGACCCGGCGACCTCGGCCCTGACCATGCTCGGCGGCTACGTCGCGATCCTGCTGCTCAGCCTCGCGCCCATCACCTGGCTCACGGTGCCCATCATCAGCTGGATGCGGGCGGCGGGCCAGGACGCCTTCCTGAGCCGGTCACTCCCCGGCCTCGCGACCGTGACCGTCTTCTGGTGCTCCATCGCCCTCATCACCTACATCAGCCTCCGCCGCACGCGGCCATAGCCGGTCCTGTCGCTCCCCGTACGGGTCACTCGCCTCGCGCGCTGTTCGCGCCGCGGCGGGCGAGGGCGTCGGCGCGTTCGTTCTCGGGGTGCCCGGCGTGGCCCTTGACCCAGATCCACTCCACGTCGTGACCCACGGTGGCCGTGTCCAGCCGCTGCCAGAGGTCTGAGTTCTTGACCGGCTGCTTGGCCGCGGTCTTCCAGCCGTTGCGCTTCCAGCCGTGTACCCATTTGGTGATGCCGTTGCGGACGTACTGGCTGTCGGTGTGCAGGCGTACGGCGACCGGCCGCGTCAGGCTTTCCAGCGCCATGATGGCGGCCATCAGCTCCATACGGTTGTTGGTCGTCTGGGGCTCGCCGCCGAAGATCTCCTTCTCCGAGCGGCCATAACGCAGCACGGCTCCCCATCCACCCGGCCCGGGATTGCCGCTGCACGCGCCGTCGGTGTAGATGTCCACGGCCTTTCCGGCCGCCTTCTCCTGGTCCTGCACAGCCGGCATGCGCTCCTGCCCATCTGTCTCACGGTCGGCATCAGTCCTACCATTCCATCCGCCCGCACCAGGCCCCCCTCCACACCACCGACCGGCCACGCCGCTCCAGGCCGCCCTCCCCACTTCCCGCCGGCATCTCCACGACGCGGACGACTTGCGGCGAGCCCTGGCGTCCAGCCGACATTTCGGCTGACGCGGGCATATCACCAATCTGGAATTCGTCCCGCGCATAATCCGGGATCACAGGAAGCGGCTTCCCGCCGGGCCGGTGGGAGCTTGGAATAGGTTCGGGAGCCGAAAACCTGTTTCCGTCGGCAGGAGTAGGCCCATGGGCAGTTCAGAAGGCCGGGTTCTGGTCATTGTGATCATCGCGACGGTTCTGTTCGTCGTCGGGCGGCGCTTCCAGCGGACGGTGGACACGTGGGCGGGGTGGGGCAAGGCGGTGAAGAACGCCGCGGAAGCGTCGGCGAAGATCCCCGGCGCGAAGTCCGCGGCGTGGGCCGCGTTATGGCGCATGGTCATGATCGGGGCAGGGACGCTGGCCCTGCTCGCCTTGATCGCCAACGCGTTCCGTTACATCTGAGGCTAGATCTGAGGCCCGTACATCTCCGGTGGCTATGCCTCGGGGGTGGCGGCGGCGAGCTGGCCGCAGGCGCCGTCGATCTCGCGGCCCCGGGTGTCGCGCACGGTGACGGCCACGCCGTGGGACTCCAGGCGGCGGACGAAGGCACGCTCGTCCTCGGGTCTTGAGGCCGTCCACTTGGAGCCGGGGGTCGGGTTGAGCGGGATCAGGTTGACGTGCACCAGCTTGCCCTTGATCAGCCGGCCCAGTAGGTCGGCCCGCCATTCCTGGTCGTTGATGTCCTTGATCAGGGCGTACTCGATCGAGACGCGCCGCTTGGTCTTCGCCGAGTAGCTCCAGGCGGCGTCCAGCACCTCGCCGACCTTCCAGCGGGTGTTGACGGGGACCAGCGTGTCGCGCAGCTCGTCGTCGGGCGCGTGCAGGGAGACGGCCAGCGTCACCGGCAGCCCCTCGTCGGACAGCTTCTCGATCGCCGGGACCAGGCCGACCGTGGAGACCGTGACGCCCCTGGCGGAGATGCCGAGCCCCTCGGGGGCGGGGTCGACGATGCGGCGGACGGCGCCGATCACGGCCTTGTAGTTGGCCAGAGGCTCGCCCATGCCCATGAAGACGATGTTGCTCACCCGTCCGGGGCCGCCGGGGACCTCGTCACGGGCCAGCGCGCGAGCGCCCGCGACGACCTGCTCGACGATCTCGGCCGTCGACATGTTGCGGGTCAGCCCCGCCTGCCCGGTGGCGCAGAACGGGCAGTTCATGCCGCATCCGGCCTGGGAGGACACGCACATGGTCACGCGGTCGGGGTAGCGCATCAGCACCGACTCGACCAGCGCGCCGTCGAAGAGCCGCCACAGGGTCTTGCGGGTCATGCCGTCGTCGCAGGCGATCTCGCGGACGGAGGTCAGCAGGCTGGGCATCAGCTGCGTCACCAGCTGGTCACGCGACGCTGCCGGAAGATCGGTCATGTGCTCGGGCTCGGTGGTCAGCCGCTCGAAGTAGTGCCGGGACAGCTGATCGGCGCGGAAGGGCTTCTCGCCCAGCTCCGCGACGGCCGCACGGCGCTCCGCCATCGACAGGTCGGCCAGGTGACGAGACGGCTTTGCCCGTCGGGGGGCGACAAAAGTTAGCTCGGCGGACATGTCCTTCTCTTAACGGTTTGCCGGAAGCTGCACGGGACAGCCATTCGGTGTGATCTATTGCGATCCTCGGCCGATCGGGGAGACGTCCACCGGAAAGGCGGATGAGCGTTGGGCACCACCGATGTCATTCTCACCGACACCAGCCCCTACGGCAGTCGCGCGGTGACCGTCGAACACGACGGGGTGTCCTCGGTAGCTTACCTGCGCGACGCCGAAGGCGGGATCCATGGGGCCGTGTGGCTCGCCAACCATGTGCAGGCGCCCTCTTCCGTCGATCTCGGCCGGATGGATGCCGGCCAGGCCCCCGTGATGCCCGTGGCGAACACCCGCGTCCCCGGGGGCACGCCGCCGTTCACGGCCGGCGAGCTGGAGGTGCTGTGGTTCGAGGAGGGCGACGGTGCCGCCCTGTACCGCAACGGCGAGCTCCTGGCCGTCATTCCCGGCTGGTCGGATCTCGAACGCGGGATGCCCGGCTACGCCAAGGACGCCGTCGGGGACTCCCCGTTCGCCTGGTCCCTCGACGAGGCGCTCGAAGGGCTCGCGCCGAGGATCGCCAAGGCGCGCTCGTACTGGGAGTGGCGGCACGGCGACGGCTCCTGGCCCTCGTTCCAGCAGTTCGTGATGAGCCACCTGGACGCCAGGGTCGGCCCGGCCGCGAGGTACTGGGACATCGGCGGCGACCGGCTGCCGACCGTGGGCATCACCGAGCGCCCCCAGAACGGGTACACGATGCTCTCGACGGTCGGGATGAGCTGCCAGCGCATGCCCACGGTGGAGCAGTACATCGAACGGCCCGACACCTACGCCCGCATCGAGCTCGCGATCGCCACGCGCGGAGAGGTCACGGAGGCGGCGCGGCTCTTCCTCTGGCTGGCGCGCTACCCCTGGCACTCGGTCACCTGGCTGGGCCACGGCCACACCGCCCGCTGGTACCGGGAACCCGCGTCCTTCCCGCTGGGTCCGGGCTACCAGGGGGTTCTGATGCTCGACACGGTGCCGGGTTTACCCGACCTGTCGGGCTTCGCCTTGGGCGGCGACGAGGTCCGATGGCTCTGGCTGGTGCCCGTCACCGATCAGGAGCTCCAGGTCGCCGCCGACCAGGGCCACCAGGCTCTGTCCCTCTCCGGACGCATCCCCTGACGCTCTGGAGCGTCCGAGAAGGCTCACATCGGTACGAAGACCGCCAGGAGCAGCCAGACCGGCACAAGGGCGGCCAGCAGGGAGTCGAGGCGGTCCATCAGGCCGCCATGGCCCGGGAGCAGGTTGCCCATGTCCTTGATGCCGAGATCACGCTTGATGACCGACTCGACCAGGTCGCCGAGGGTGGCGCACACGGCCACCACCGCACCGACCACGGCACCCTGCCAGAACTGGCCTTCCAGCAGGAACCGGACCAGCAGCGCGCCACAGACGACGCAGGCCAGCACCGACCCGGCGAACCCCTCCCAGGTCTTCTTGGGACTGATGGCCGACATCTGGTGCCTGCCGAACAGGATTCCCGCGAAGTAGCCGCCGATGTCGCTGCACACGGTGACGGCGATGAAGATGACCACCCGGTCGGACCCGTCGGGCTTGGACAGCATCAGCGGGACGAATCCGGCGAGCAACGCGGGATACACCGATGTCAGGACGCTGGCGGCGGCGTCACGGACGTACCCCTCCTGGCCCTGGAACATCCTCCAGGTGAGCACGGTGAGCACGGTGAGCGTGAAGGCGCCGAGCAGCCAGATCGGGCCGCCCCAGTACGCGCCGGCGACCATGGCGGCGAAGCCCACCAGCACCAGCCGCACCGGCACGCGCATGTCACGGACGGCGAACGCACGGACCATCTCGACGATGCCGATGCCGACAGCCGCCACGAGCACGAGCAGGAAGAGCGCCTTGACGGTGTAGAGCGATCCGATGACGGCGGCCCCGAGGGCGACGCCGACGCCGATGGCCGCGGGAAGGTTGCGCCCCGTACGGATGCGGCCCGGCTTGGCGGCGCCCCCCGGAAGATCATCCGGCGGGTCCGGAGGTTCCGCGGACCCCGTGGGGCCTTCGGGGTCGGCGGCGCTCCCGAAGCTCCCGCCGGCGTCTGCGTGACGCGCCCCGGGATCCTCGGGCGGGCGCTCGTCAGACCGATGGCCTCGGGCCGGCCCGGTTCCGTCCGCCTCCGTACCTTCCACAGTGATCCCACTCTCGTACCCGTCAACCACGCTCGGCGGCCCACTCTGCCAGTACCGCCGGGCGGCGGGGAGGGAGCGTGGTGGGCCGGAACGCGGCGAAGGCGCTCCCCCTCGCGGCTAACACCGGAGTGGAAGCGCCTCGACCTGACCTGCGACTGCTACCGCGCTCAGACTTCGAGCAGCTCGGTTTCCTTGTGCTTCAGCAGCTCGTCGATCTTGGCGACGTGCTTCTGGGTGAGGTCGTCGAGCTCCTTCTCGGCCCTGCGGACCTCATCCTCACCGGCTTCGCCATCCTTGATCATCTTGTCAAGGGTCTCCTTGGCGTGGCGGCGGATGTTGCGCACCGAGACCTTGCTGCTCTCGGCCTTGTTCCTCGCGACCTTGATGTACTCCTTGCGGCGTTCCTCGGAAAGCTCGGGGAACACCACGCGGATCACCGCGCCGTCGTTGCCGGGGTTCACCCCGAGGTCGCTGTCACGGATCGCCTTCTCGATGGCGGTCATCGAGCCCTTGTCGTAGGGCTGGAGGATGACCATGCGTGCCTCGGGAACATGGAACGAGGCGAGCTGCTGCACCGGGGTCGGCGACCCGTAGTAGTCGACATTGATCTTGTTGAACATGGAGGGACTGACCCTGCCGGTGCGGATCGCCGCGAAGTCCTCCTTGGCGACTCCGACCGCCTTGTCCATCTTCTCCTCGGCTTCGAAGAGGGTTTCCTCGATCACAGCGGCTCCCTATTTCCCTGCCGGACTCACCAGCGTGCCGATCTTTTCACCGCGGACCGCCCGCAGAATGTTCCCCTCGCCCATCAGGTCGAAGACGACGATGGGCAGGCCGTTGTCCATGCACAGACTGATCGCCGTGGCGTCCATGACCCCAAGGCCCCGCGTGAGGACCTCGCTGTAGTCAAGTTGGTCGAAGCGTACGGCATCGGGGTTCTTGCGGGGGTCTGAGTCATAGACCCCGTCGACCTGGGTGCCCTTCAGCAGCGCCTCCGCGCCGATCTCCAGAGCGCGCTGGGCGGCACAGGTGTCGGTGGAGAAGAACGGCGAGCCGAGCCCGGCGCCGAAGATGACCACGCGACCCTTCTCCAGGTGGCGGATCGCGCGCCGGGGCAGGAACGGCTCGGCGACCTGCTGCATCGTGATGGACGTCTGGACGCGGGTCTCGATGCCGCGCTTCTCCAGGAAATCCTGGAGGGCGAGGCAGTTGATGACGGTGCCGAGCATGCCCATGTAGTCGGCCCGGGCGCGGTCCATGCCCCGCTCGGAGAGCGCGGCGCCGCGGAACATGTTGCCGCCCCCGACGACGACCGCGACCTGCACTCCCTCACGAACGGCCTCGGCGACCGAGTCGGCGAGCTTGGCGACCACCACAGGGTCGATGCCCAGCGGCTCGGCGCCCGCGAACGCCTCGCCGGACAGCTTCAACATGACGCGCTTCCACCGTAGCGGCCAGTTGTACGACGAAGCCGCCGACGTAGCGGGTTGTTGGTTCTCCTGCACGACGGCGGCCTCCTCGGCGATGTTCACGAAGCTGGTCAGGTCCCTCTTTGGGGCTAAGCCTATGCCTGACCGACCTTGTAGCGGGCGAAGCCCAGGACCTTGACGCCCGCCTCGGACGCGACCTTGGAGATCGTCTTCTTGGGGTCCTTGACGAAGGACTGCTCAAGAAGCGTGAAGTCCTTGTACCAGCCGTTGACGCGGCCATCGACGATCTTGGCGATCGCGGCCTCCGGCTTGCCCTCCTCGCGGGTCATCTGCTCGAAGACCGTGCGCTCCTTCTCGACCACGTCGGCCGGGACGGCGTTGGGGCTGAGGTACTTCGGGGCCATCGCGGCGGTGTGCTGGGCGATGTCCTTCGCGACCTCGGGGTTCGGGGTGTCGAGCTGGACCAGGACGCCCACGGTCGGGGGAAGCTGGGGGTCGGTCTTGTGCATGTAGGAGGCGACGTAGCCACCCTCCAGCACGACGAAGCGACGGACCTCGATCTTCTCGCCGAGCGCGGCGTTGGCCTCGTCGAGGTGCTCCTTGACGGTCTTGCCGTCGAGGTCGGACTCGAGCAGGCTCGGCACGTCGGACGGACGGGCCGCGAGGACGTGGTCGACCACGCGGGCGGCCAGCTCCTGGAAGCGCTCGCCCTTCGCGACGAAGTCGGTCTCGCAGTTGAGCTCAAGCAGGGCGCCGAGCGCCTCGCCCTCGTGCTTGACGGCGATGAGGCCGTTGGAGGCGGTGCGCGCCTCGCGCTTGCCGACGTCCTTGGCACCCTTGACGCGCAGGATGTCGACGGCCTTGTCGAAGTCACCCTCGGACTGCTCAAGCGCCTTCTTGCAGTCCATCATGCCGGCGGCGGTCGCCTCACGAAGCCGCTTGACGTCGGCCATGTTCACGGAAGCCATTGTCTTTTCCTCGTCGAGTCGTCGTGGATCGGGTGGGTGCGCCCTGTTCGGCACACCCACCCGGAAGAGCCTTGCTTGCCGTACGAGTGGTGCCCGTACGGTCTGGCGCGAGTCTCAGGCCTGCTGCTCGGTGCCCTCGCCGGCCTCGGCCTCGGGGGCGGCCTCCTCCGCGGGGGCCTCCTCCGCGGCGGGAGCCTCGTCGGCGACAACGGCCTCGGCGACGGGAGCCTCGGCGGGAGCGGCATCCTCGTCACGGGCGAGCAGCTCGCGCTCCCACTCGGCCAGCGGCTCGGCGACGGCGGCACCGGACGGCTTATCGTCGCCGCGGTTCGCACCGGCGCGGGACATCAGGCCGTCGGCGACCGCGTCGGCGACCACCCGGGTGAGCAGGCTGACGGCGCGGATCGCGTCGTCGTTGCCCGGGATCGGGTAGTCGACCTCGTCGGGGTCGCAGTTGGTGTCGAGGATCGCGACGACCGGGATGTTGAGCTTGCGGGCCTCGCTGATCCCGATGTGCTCCTTCTTGGTGTCGACGATCCAGACCGCGCTGGGAACGCGGGCCATGTCGCGGATACCGCCGAGGGTGCGCTCCAGCTTGTCCTTCTCGCGGCGGCGCATCAGGAGCTCCTTCTTGGTGAGCCCGGAGCCTGCCACGTTGTCGAAGTCGAGCTCCTCGAGCTCCTTCAGGCGCTGAAGCCTCTTGTGCACGGTGGAGAAGTTGGTGAGCATGCCACCCAGCCAGCGCTGGTTGACGTACGGCATGCCGACCCGCGCGGCCTGCTCGGCGATGGCCTCCTGGGCCTGCTTCTTGGTGCCGATGAACAGGATGGTGCCGCCGTGGGCGACGGTCTCCTTGATGAAGTCGTAGGCGCGGTCGATGAAGGCCAGCGACTTCTGCAGGTCGATGATGTAGATGCCGTTGCGCTCGGTGAGGATGAAGCGCTTCATCTTCGGGTTCCAGCGACGGGTCTGGTGCCCGAAGTGAACACCGCTTTCAAGCATCTGCCGCATGGTGACGACGGGGGCCATGAGTATGGTCCTCCTGGGTAGAGCGCCGTGAAGGCGCGTGCCTCGGTTGTATGCGGGAACCTGCGGTTCCCGCCCTGACGCCCTGAGTCGCCCCATCCGGATCAGGACCCGGACCGAGAGGACGATTCGCCTGTGGGCGTGCGAAGTCGGCCCGTCTGACGGGCCACCAAAAAGTGTACCCGGAACCCGGCCGCGCCCAGCCCACCGGACAAGCTTCCGGCCCCCTTCCTGGCGCACAGCCGCAGCCTTGGCCCAAGCAGGCGGATGTTGCCGAAGCGAAGCCGAAGCCCTAGCCCCAAGCGGGCGGGTGCGCTCCCCTGCGGGGCGGCGGTGACGACCAGTACGGCCTGACGCCATCGACCCTCCCAGGGGCCTTGACGTAGGTCAGCCTGCCGAACGGACTCTCCATCTCCCCCAGCAGGTCGTCCACCTCCGGCTCAACCGGATCGCCCGCTTTCCCCTTGAACGGATCGCCTCCCTCCAGCCCGTGGCCGGGGTCATCCACGCGGCCGAACCCGTCCAGCCAGAGTGCGGTACGGGCCAGGGCTACCTCGACGTGCCAGGAACCCCCCTCGGCCTCCCGCCGCGACAGCCCGGCGATCACGCCCAGCGCGGCGAGCCACCCGGTGGCATGGTCGAGAACCTGGGCGGGAAGCGGTACGGGCTTTCTGCCCGCTCCACCCTCGTGGGCGATACCGCACGCCATCTGCACGAGGCTGTCGAACCCGCGCCGGCCCGCCCAGGGACCGCGCGAGCCGTACGCGGAGACGTCGACGCAGACGATCCCGGGTCTGATGACGGCCAGCTCCTCCTGACCGAACCCCAGCGCCTCCAGCGCTCCCGGCCGGTACGACTGGACGACGACGTCCGCGCCCGCGACCAGCTCCCTGAACGCCGCGGCTCCTTCCTCGGTACGCAGGTCAAGCTCGCAGGACCGCTTCCCGAACGCCGTGCTGATCACCAGCCCCGGCACCTCGGGCAGATGAGCCGCTCCGACGCGCAGCACCTCGGCCCCGTAGGCCGCCAGCGTCCGGGTCGCCACCGGCCCCGCGATCACCCGAGTAAGATCCAGCACCCGAATCCCCGCCAGCCACCGCCCTTCCCCCCGGGGACCACCCCCGGCAGGCCCCCCTCCACCGACCCCAGCACGTCCCAGACGTCCCAGCCCCACCTCGGCCCCGACGCCCCGGAACCCGTCGTGACCCACATCGACCGCAGCACCTCCCGGACGACCAGAGCCGACCTCAGACGTGGCTTGACCCCGACGGTGACGACCCATCTCAGACGCGGCACCACCGACATGACCTGGCTCGACCGCTCGCGCGGCATGACCCAGACGGTGGAGACCGATGAGGGAAAGCTCCGCGACGGCTCGGCCCTGGGGGTGCTCCTGCCATTCCGCACGGCTCCGCATCGCGGCCGCGCACCCTCCCGCCTCCGTCACGGCCTGCTCCACGCCCTGCGCCGTACGACGGGCACAAGCCTCGGCGACATCGGCCCTGTCAGCTCCGGAAGGAAGATCGAAGACGTGAAGCACGGCGTCCCGGTGATGATCGAAGTTGCAGTGCAGCCGGACCCAGCCATCCGCCGTACGGTAGTCACCCGACAGCGGCGCCCACCCGACGGACAGCTCTCCGTCGACGCGGAAGTATCGCTCGTCCCGAAACGCCACAGCGGCCTCGCGAACATCCACAGCGACAGCGGCGTCGCGAAGATCCACAGCGACCTCAGCCTCACCACCGCCAACGCCACCGTTCTCGCCGGCCGCCGACCCAGTGCTCACGCTCGACGCCGCACCAGGATCACCCTCCCCCAACCGCACACCCGGCCCACCCGAATCTCCCGGACCACGACCACCCGGACCACCCGAAGCACCCGAAGCACCCGAAGCACCCGAAGCACCCGAAGCACCCGAAGCACCCGGGAAGGCGGACGACACCTCGGAGGACCGGTTCCGCTCGAATAGGGCGACGGCGGCGGCTACCGCACCCACGCATGCCGCAGCGGCCGTTCCGACCCTGAAAGGGGTCGGAAAAACGGGATCTTCACCCGTCACCTGGACGGGAGGCAGTTCCAGGCCCACCTCGACACCCAGTTCCTCGATGACCTTCCCGACCGCCATCCGGACACCTCCCAGCGCGCCGCGCATATCCCGTCGCGACCAACCTGACCGGTGGGCCCTCCGCACCGTCGCAGAAGCCCTGACGGTCCTCCGTCCCGTCGCAGAGGCCCTGACGGTCCCCCGCGCCTCGCAGAAGCCTTGACGGTCCCCCGCGCCGTCGCAGAAGCCCGACGGTCCCCCGCACCTCGCAGAAGCCCTGACGGTCCCCCGCGCTGTGCTTGGAGGCTTATGCACAGAACGGCGCTCGGCCGTCCTCGACACAGTCGGTCCAGGCCAGTGTCCTCCTGTGCGACCTTTTCAGATCCGCCTGCTGGCGGTGTTCCTGCTCACGCTCACCTCCGCCTCGGCGACTCCCCCGACCCGCGGCATGGCCGCCGCCACCAGTAGCCCCGCCACCGGTAGGCCCGCCACCGGTAGGCCCGCCACCAGTAGCCCCGCCACCGGCAGCCCCGCTGCCCACAGCCCCGCTCCTCTCGGCTCCCTCGCTCTCAGTCCCCTCGCCCCCGTCCCCATCACTCGCGTCCCCGCCGCCATCGGCCGGGACTCCGTGGATCCGAGTACGGCCGAACAGGGTTTCCCGTCCGATGAACCGCGACTCCCAGGCCCGCTTCCCATGGCCACGGCGGGCCCGATGGCACCCTCGACCGCACGGCCCCGATGGCGGCTCCCGCTTGACGGGGCTCCGAAGATCATGCGCCGCTTCGCCCCTCCAGCGCTCGCGTGGCTTCCCGGTCATCGGGGAGTGGACCTCGCCGCCCTTCCGGGACAGGTGGTCAGGGCGGCCGGCCCAGGCACCGTGGGCTACGCCGCACCACTCGCCGGACGCGGGGTGGTCATGATCGTTCATCCCGGAGGACTGCGCACCACGTACCTGCCCGTTCACGCGTCGGTCCGGCGCGGGCAGGCGGTCGAGCTTGGAGACGTCATCGGCGTCGTCGAGGAGACGATCAACCACTGCCCGGTGTCCTGCCTGCACTGGGGCCTGATCAACGAAACCCGCTACCTCGACGCCCTCCTCCTCGTCGGCCTCGGACAGGTACGCCTCCTCCCCAGATGGCCCCGCTGACCCATCCCAGCCGGATGGGGGTGCTACTTGCCTCGGCGGAGGCGCCAGCCTCGGTTGGCACGCTCGATGTATCCGGCGGCGGCGAGGGCCCCGAGGCAGCGCAGCACCGTCAGAACATCGACGCCGGCCGTGACCGCGATCGTCGCCGGGCCGGCGCCGACGCGTGCGGGCACCGCCTCCAGGACGCTGCGGGTCTCGTCGTCGAGCGCGTCCCGTGGCAGCACAGGCCCCCTCGGATCCGGCGCGAGGTCGTCGCCTATCGCTCCGACCAGCTCGATCACTTCGCGGGCCGAGGTCACGCACACGGCCTCCGCCCTTCGGATCAGCCGGTGGCACCCGGCAGAGTTCTCCGACGTGACCGGGCCGGGCACAGCCGCCAGGTGGCGTCTCAGGCTGATGGCATGGCCGGCGGTGTTGAGCGCTCCGCTGCGAAGGGCCGCCTCCACGACCACGGTGCCCCGGGAGAGCGCGGCGATGACCCGGTTGCGGACGAGAAAGCGCGGCCGCGTAGGCCGGACGCCGAGAGGGCACTCGCTGACGACCACGCCCCTCCGCCGGATCGCGGTGAAAAGATCCTGGTTGGCGGCGGGATACGCGATGTCGGTGCCACAGGCCAGCACCGCGACGGTCCGCGCGGCACCGGCCAGGGCTCCTCGGTGTGCCGCCGCGTCCACCCCGTAGGCGCCACCGGAGATCACCGTCCAGCCCGCCTCGCTCAGCCCCGCGCCAAGCTCCGCTGCCACGTGGGCGCCATAGGGCGTGGCCGCCCGGGACCCCACCACGGCCACGGAGCGAAGGCAGGAGAAGCGCAGATCAGCGTTTCCATGGAGCCAGAGGCCCAAGGGTCGCTCGGGCCCCAGGTCGTCGAGCTGAGTCGGCCACTCCAGGTCGCCTGGAACGATCAGGCGGGCACCCAGCTCTCCTCCCTCGGTAAGGTCCGCGATGGGATCGGCCGCCGGAAGGCGTGCCCGCCACGCCCCGAGGATGCGGTCGACGTCGGGTGGACGCCCCTTCCTGGTCATCAGCTCTTCGACGAACCCGGGATCGAGCCGTCCCAGCCGCACCTGCCCGAGGGCTCCCTGGGGCCCGTACGCGGCGACCAGCCTTCCCATCAGACCGTCTCCGGCGTCCGCCACGCGCATGAGCGTCACCCTGGCCAGTCGCCCCGCGTCCCACCGAAGGCCTCCATCGTCCCAGGCATCGCCGACGCCGGCGCTCCGAGAACCGAGGCTCCGCCGGCGCTGGTCGGGTGGCCAGGCATGCGGGTGCCCACCGGGGCCGGGCGTGCGTGATGCATCGGAGCCGGGGAGGGGAGGAATCTCGGGCCCCGGCTTCCCCTCGGTGTCCGCCCTGATCTGCGTGCCAGGGCCTGAGCTCTCACCTCTGCCGGTGCCGGTACCGGTACCGGAGGCGGTGCCGGTACCGGTGCCGGTGCCGGTACCGGTGCCGGTGCCGGAGGCGGTTCCGGAGGCGGTTCCGGCGAGGGGTCCAGAGGACGCGGTGGGGGCTCCGGCCGGCGTGGGGTCTGCTGCTGGGACGGGATTTCGGTCGGGGGTGGGATGGGTGTCGCTCATTCGGCACCCAGCCAGAGGCCCAGGGCGGTGTTGGTCTCCGCCACGTCGGGTCTGTCCTTGCCGATGAGGTCGGCGAGGGTCCACGAGACGCGTATGACACGGTCGAGTCCGCGAGCGCTCAGCTCTCCGGTGTCCAGACACCGGTAGAGGGGCGACATCGCGGACGGGGACAGCCGGTAATCGCCGTGCAGCACCGCGGTGGGAATCTCGGCGTTGCACCTCCACGGCGTGCCCGCCAGCCGCTTGAGCGTGCGCTCACGGGCCATAGACACGCGCTCGGCCACGACCGCGCTGGGCTCGATGAACTGGCGGTCGGACAGCAGCTCGCGCCTGGTCGAGCGGGCGAGCCGCACCTTGACGTCGATGCGATCGATCAACGGCCCCGAGAGACGGGCGAGGTAGCGCCGGCGCTGATTGGGCGTGCACCGGCAAGGACTCTCCGGAGTGGACGGCTGGGCGCAGGGGCAGGGGTTCGCGGCGAGGACCAGCATGAATCGGGCGGGGAACGACACCGTGCCCGCGGCCCGTGCCACGGTGACCTGACCCGACTCCAAGGGCTGGCGGAGCGAGTCGAGAACCCGGGACGGGAACTCCGGCGCCTCGTCGAGGAACAGGACGCCCCTGTGGGCGAGGGAGACGGCCCCCGGCCGGATCACACCGCTGCCCCCGCCCACGATGGCGGCGATGGTGGCCGTGTGGTGAGGCGCCATGAACGGCGGGTGCCTCAGCAGCGGGCGCCCCGGCGGCAGGACGCCCGCGACCGAATGGATGGCGGTGACCTCCAGTGCCTGGTCGCGGTCGAGAGGCGGGAGCAGGGTGGGCAGCCGCTCGGCGAGCATGGTCTTCCCCGTGCCGGGCTGCCCCATCATCCAGAGGTTGTGGCCCCCCGCGGCGCACACTTCGAGCGCATGGCGAGCCATGGCCTGACCGGCGACATCGGACAGGTCGGGCGAAGGCCCCGCCGACACGTCCGGACCCGTCGACGGCGAGGGCTCGACGGTGTCGGGCAGTGTGGGCATGTGGGCCTGATCGCCACTGCGCAGCCATTCGACCAGCTCGGCGAGGGTGAGCACCGGCACCACGGTCAGACCCGGGACAAGGCCTGCCTCGGCGGCGTTCGCCGCGGGGACGACCACGCACTTGGCCCCCGCCTCGACCGCCGCCACCACCGCGGGCAGGACTCCCCGCACGGCTTTGACGGTGCCGTCGAGCCCCAGCTCCCCCAGGAAGAACGGGAGCGAGATCCGCTGTCTCGGGACCAGACCGGCCGCCCCGAGCAGCGCGATCGCGATGGCCAGGTCGAACAAGCTGCCCCTTTTCGGCAGGCTGGCGGGGAACAGGCTGACGGTGACCCGCGCGTCCGGCCAGGCGTACCGGCTGTTGATCACCGCCGAGCGGACGCGGTCGCGGGCCTCGCTCAGGGCCGTGTCGAGCATGCCGATCAAAGTGACCCCGGCGATGCCGTGGCCCACGTCGGCCTCCACCTCGACCACGTGACCGCTCACCCCGACCAGTGCCACGCAGCGCGTGCGGGCGACGGCCATCTAGGACACCCCCCGGTCGTGCCGGATGGAGAACTCCCCGGCGAACCGCTCCAGCGCGATCACGTCGATGCGGATGGAGGCGAACCATTCGGGCTGGCCGCTGAGCCACCTGGCCGCCAGCGTGCGGAGCCGTGCGAGCTTCGCCGGGGTCACGGCCTCGAACGCGGTGCCGTGGCTGCGGCCCGAGCGGGTCTTGACCTCCACGACCGCGAGAACGGGCCCGTCACGGGCCAGGATGTCGATCTCACCCTCGGGGCACGACCAGTTTCGCTCCAGGATCTGCAGACCTGCTGCCCGCAGGTAATCGGCGGCGAGTTGCTCGCCGTGTCTTCCAAGCTCGTGCGTCGCGGCCATGGGACCACCTCCGGCCCCGACCTTCGCGCACGCCACGCACTCGCCCGGCTACAGAACCGGGCTCTGTGGACGGCAAAGCGCTGGGCATCGGCCTGTGGACGACCGCACCCGAACCGGCCCCCTGTGAACGACCCGCGACTCAGACCCCGTCCACCAGGTACGCGGAGAATTCTCGAAGATCCTCAGGTCCAGCCGCCTCCAGGACAGCGGACGACCCGGCCTGTGGACAACCGCGTCGGCCACAGAGACCTCAGCCTCGGCAGCTCACATCAGGCGTTGGCGTGCCCTCCGAGGGAGCGCGCGCCGGTTGAAGGACCCTCACCGTGGGTCCTGAGGTCGTAAGGGTGGCTGGGGGGACGCGTCGTCAGCTGGAGAAGCCTTCCTTGGGCATTTCCAGGTCGGGTTTGGCCAGCTCTTCCACGTTGACGTCCTTGAACGTGACGACGCGGACGTTCTTCACGAACCTCGCGGGGCGGTACATATCCCACACCCAGGCGTCCTGCATCTTGACGTCGAAGAAGACATCGCCGTTCTCGGCCGTGCGTACGTCGAGATCGACGGAGTTGGTCAGGTAGAAGCGCCGCTCGGTCTCGACGACATAGGTGAACAAGCCGACCACATCGCGGTACTCCCGGTAGAGCTGCAACTCCATCTCGGTCTCGTATTTCTCGAGATCCTCTGCGCTCATCCCGGTCCTCCACTTCCCGTCCTCCCCCGGCGCGACCAATCAGGCGACACCGGCCCCCACCCCATTCTCGCCTATCTCACTGCCCGCTCCTGACCGCACCACCGAGTTCACTGTTACAAAGGAGAACCGATGATGTGGACTTGGGCCATGAGCGGCGAGTGCTCGCCGGTGCCCGGCCGTGACGTACCCCTTGTGCTCGGCGAAGCCGTACTGGGGATAGCGGCCGTCCAGCGAGGTCATCATGCGGTCCCTGGTCACCTTGGCGACGATGGACGCCGCCGCCACGCACGCCGAGACCTGGTCGCCCTTCCACACGGCCAGAGACGGCGCGGGCAGACCGGGCACCGGGAACCCGTCGATCAGAACGTACCCGAGATCGCACCCGAGACCGGCGACGGCCCGCCGCATCCCGGCGATGTTGCACTTGTGCAGGCCGCGCGCGTCGATCTCCTCGGGCGGGATGACCACGACCTTCACCGCCCGCGCGGTCGCGAGGACGCGGTCGTGGAGAACCTCGCGCCGGGCCGGAGTGAGCACCTTGGAGTCCGCCAGGCCGTCGATCTCGGATCCGAGGACCACCGCGGCCACCACAAGAGGACCTGCGCACGCTCCCCGGCCGGCCTCGTCGACTCCGGCGACCGGCGCCAGGCCGCGCCGTGCGAGCGCGCGCTCGTACCCGAAGAGCCCGGAATCCCGCCGCACGATGCTGGGGCGAGGGCGAAAAAGAACAGTCATGAGACAGGCGGCTCGGCGCCCCGCCGCGAGGGAGAAGACCTGCGGGAGAGTCGAGCCCCCTGGCCGATCAACGGCGATACGAGCGCGACCATGGGGCAAGCCTACGCCCCAATCGGCCGAAGGGGTACGCTATCGCACCTTTGAGAACGTCTCGGGAACCGGCAATGTGCCCACCCTCGACAGCGGCCAGTAGAGCATGAAGGCTCTGCCGATCACGTCGTCGGTGGAGATCGTGCCGTGGTACCCATCGTCCATGAAGGCGCGGGAGTCCTCCGAGGCCGCGCGATGGTCTCCCATCAGCCACAGCCGGCCCTTCGGAACGGTGAGGTCGAACTTCTTCTGCGACGGGAAGTCCTGCGGATTGAGATAGGACTCCTCGTCGAGCGCCACCCCGTTGACCGTGATGCGCCCCTTGGCGTCACAGCACTTCATGTGGTCACCGCCGATGCCGATGACACGTTTGATCGTGGTGCTGCCGTCCCAGCCCTTGAAGACCACCACCTCACCACGCCCGAGGTCACCGGACAGCCGGTTGACGATCACCCTGTCGTTGATCAGCAGGGTGTCCTCCATGGACTCGGACGGGATCCAGAAGGAGTCCAGGACGAACAGGCGCGCCAGGACCGCGACGGCGACCCCGGCGAGCACCAGCAGGACCGACTCCCGCCAGCCGGACTTCTTGGCCCCCGCCGGCTCGTCCTCCGCCGGGGACGTGGCCTGCACGTCGTCGGGCTCCGGCTTCTCCTCGATGACGCTCATAGAACCGCGGGGCGATCCCCGGCGTCCGCCAGGGGGAGGGAGCCCCTTCTCCTTCATGTGCATTGGGGGATGACTTCGGCGCCGCGTGACGGCCGGGCGGCCGTCAGGGGACCGGGAAGGACCCTCCTGTGAGAGGAGAAGGCCTCCTCCGGCTTCGGGAAGGCTCGGAAGACTCGGAAGGCGAACGTCAGTAGGACCGGCCGCCGGCCCGGTCGAGCACGCGCCGGCGTAGCCGCACCAGGGGGAACGCCCCGGCGAATCCGAGCAGCAGCGGGGAGGCGCCGCCGGCCAGGGCGGCGGTCTTCAGCGCGGCCTGGTTGAAGGTGTCGGGGATCGGCAGCGTCGTCGCGCGGGAGAACGGCCACACGATGACGAACGCCCGCCCGACGACCTTGTCGGCGGGAATCGCCCCGCCGCCGGGGTCGCCCTGGTGGGACCGGGAGTCGTAGGAGACCGAGCGGTGGTCGCCCATCACCCACAGGCGGCCCTTCTCCACCTTGATCTCGAAGAACTTCTGCGACGGCTGGTCGTCGGGGTAGAGATAGGCCTTCTCTTCCAGGGGAACGCCGTTGACGGTCACGCGCCCTTTGGAGTCGCAGCACTTGACCGTGTCGCCGGGAATGCCGATGACGCGCTTGATGTAGTCCTTCTCCCCCGGGACCACGCCGAAGGCCGTGCCGACCCAGCGGAAGAAGCCCGCCACGGGGTTGGACGGCTCGGGCACCTGGATCTCGCTGGCCCAGGAGTCGACGCCGGAGAACACGACGATGTCGCCGCGCTCGATGTCACGGGTGTGGTACACGAGCTTGTTGACGAGCACCCTGTCATTGACCAGCAGGGTGTTCTCCATGGACTCGGATGGGATGTAAAAGGCCTGGATCACGAAGCTCTTGATGATGAGCGCCAGGACCAGCGCGACCACCACCAGAACCGGTAGCTCGCGCCAGAAAGAGCCTTTTTTCCCCTTGCCGTCTTTGGCTGCCGACTTGGTGTCTTCCGCGACCACGTCTACCTCGTCCTCGACGGGGCGGCGCGGACCGCCGGCCCCCTGGCCATCGCTAGTCATCGCTGTCGAGCCTAAATGATGCATGCTCCCCGGCGGGTCGCCGACTCGGCATGGCATCCAAAGAAACTCGGCGACCAGGCCGGATGCAGCGACAATCCGGCTCAGCAAAATGGCCCGCATCCCTGACGGGTGCGGGCCACGCGTGGTGCGAGCCTACTTGGCGGTCGGCAGCGCGTCGCGCTTCTCGCGGATGCGGGCCGCCTTGCCGCGCAGGTCGCGCATGTAGTACAGCTTCGCCCGGCGGACGTCACCGCGGGTCACGACCTCGATCTTCTCGATGACCGGGCTGTGCACCGGGAACGTGCGCTCGACGCCGACGCCGTAGCTCACCTTGCGGACGGTGAACGTCTCGCGGGCTCCACCGCCCTGGCGGCGCAGCACGAATCCCTTGAAGACCTGGATACGGGACCGGTTGCCTTCAACGACGCGGACGTGGACCTCGAGCGTGTCGCCCGGGCGGAAGCTCGGGACGTCACTACGTACGGAGGCCTTCTCAAGCTCCTGGATCAGCGTGTGCATGACAGCGGTTCCTCATTTGAAGCGAGCGCTCGGAGGTCCGCCCGGCCATGCATGAGGCACGGCGACGAGGAAGACACGAGCACTGGGCTGATTACGACTCGGATGCCGGGCCCGTCTGCCCGGAGCGGCCACGCCGACCACAAGTCAGTTGGCGGCAGCGATTCAGTTTGCCATATCTTCCGGCGGGACGCGAAACGAAGCGTCGTCGAGGACCTCACGATCATGCTTGTCAAGGCTTTGGGGGTCGAGTCGCGCGGCCAGTTCGGGTCTTTTGGCGACCGTACGGCGCAGCGCCTCGTCCCGCCGCCACCGGGCGATCGCCCCGTGGTTGCCCGAGAGCAGGATCGGCGGCACCTCGTGCCCGCGCCAGACGGGCGGCTTGGTGTAGACGGGGCCTTCCAGGAGGCCGGCCATGGTCCCGGGCGCGAAGGAGTCATCGGCCACCGAGCCGGCGTTGCCGAGCACTCCGGGCAGCAGGCGGCCGACGGCCTCGACCATGACCAGCACGGCGGCCTCGCCCCCGGCCAGCACGTAGTCGCCGATGCTGACCTCGTCGAGGCGCAGGCGCGAGCCGTACTCGGCCATGACCCGGGAGTCGATGCCCTCGTAGCGGGCGGGCGCGAAGAGCAGCCAGGGCTCCTTGGCGTACTCCAGGGCGACTTCCTGGGTGAACGGCCGTCCACTGGGCGTCGGCACGATCAGCCGCGGCGGCCCTTCGCCGGAGACAGAGCCGGAACCGGCGACCGCGTCGATGGCCTCGCTCCACGGCTCGGGCTTCATCACCATGCCGGGACCGCCGCCGTACGGCGTGTCGTCCACCGTGCGGTGGACGTCGTGGGTCCAGTCGCGGAGCTGGTGCACCCGGATGTCGAGGAGACCCCGCTGGCGCGCCTTGCCGATCAGGGACACGTCGAGCGGGGCGAAGTACTCAGGGAAGATCGAGATGATGTCGACGCGCATGCCCACCGCCGGCCGTTCCATGATCAGACCGTCTCGTCGGGATCGAGCAGGCCGGGCGGGGCGTCCACGACGACACGCTTGGCGTCCAGGTCGACCTCGGGGACCAGGGGCTTGACGAACGGGATCAGGACCTCTCCCTGCTCGCGCTGGATCACAAGGAGGTCCTGGCCGTGGTGCAGGACGTCGACGATCTCGCCGACGGCCTCACCGGTGACCGTCACCACGGACAGGCCGATGAGCTGGTGGTCGTAGAACTCGTCGGGGTCGCCGGGCGGCGGGATCTCGGAGGAGTCGATCACGAGCATGGTGTCGCGCAGCTCTTCGGCCTCGCTGCGGTCGGCGACGCCCTCGAAGCCCAGCACCAGGATGTTCTTGTTCCAGCGCATGCGCTCGACGACCAGCGGCCCGGCGCCCGCCGGGTCGGTCGCCAGCGAGGTGCCGGGGGCGAAGCGCGACTCGGGGTCGTCGGTGCGCACTTCGACGGTCACCTCGCCACGGATGCCGTGCGGGCGGCCGATGCGGCCGACGACGAGCTGCACGTCGCTCCTCCTTCGAACTTCGAACTTCGAAAGTCGTACTGATGCCCCGAGAACCGCGACAGGGGACCGCCCGGCTGCCGGGGGTCCCCTGCCCAGAGGGTTCGTGGCCTCTGAGGTCTTGTTACCGGGCTTCGTTGAGGTCGAGCAGGTCGACCCTGACGTACTTGCCGTCGGCGAGGGCGTTCACAACCGTGCGAAGCGCCTTCGCCGTGCGGCCACCGCGGCCGATGACCTTGCCGAGGTCCTCGGGATGAACCCGGACCTCGAGGACGCGCCCGCTGCGGATGCGACGGGCACGAACCAGAACGTCGTCGGGATGCTCGACGATGCCCTTGACCAGATGCTCGAGGGCTTCCTCAAGCACCTCAGGCCTCGCCTTCCGGCTTCTCCTCCGCGGCCGGCTCGGCCGGGGTCGCGGGGGTCTCGTCGGCCTTCACGGTCTTCTTGGGCTTGCGCGCCGTGGTGGCGTTGCCGCTGCCGGTGTCGCCGGCGAGCGACTCCTTCGCGGCGGCCTCGTAGATCGCGTGACGGTCGGCCTTGGGCTCGGCGACGAGCAGAGCCGGAGGGGCCGCCTCGCCCTTGAACTTCTGCCAGTCACCGGTGAGCTTGAACAGCTTCAGCACCGGGTCGGTCGGCTGCGCGCCGACACCCAGCCAGTACTGCGCCCGCTCGGAGTTCACCTGGATGAACGACGGGTTCTCCTTGGGGTGGTAGAGGCCGATCTCTTCGATCGCACGGCCGTCACGCTTGGTGCGACTGTCCGCCACCACGATGCGGTACTGCGGGTTGCGGATCATGCCGAGCCGCTTGAGCTTGATCTTGACTGCCACGGGTGTGGTCTCTCCTGGACTTTCGAGCGTGGGTGAGCGGGCGTCTCGCCGAGTGGGGCACGACGGGATGACCGCCCGAGGGACAAACGTGACTCGCGGGGGTGAGAGGGCACCCACGGTCACGGTGTTCCAACATGCCATTCTGCCAGACGATCGGAGTGCTGTCCGAATCGGCGCGCAATCAGCGGGTGAGCGCGGCTACTTCTGGCCGGGCAGCCGGAGCTTCGAGGGGTCGAAACCCGGCGGGAGCTCAATGCCGGGCGGAAGCTGGCCGCCGAGGCCACCGAGACCGCCGAGGCCCGGAGGCAGCTGCGGCGCGCCCGAGCCGCCGTCTGCCGCCCCCGCCTTGCCGAGCGCGGCCTTGCGCGGGTCGCCGCTGACGCGGCGGCCCTTCTTGACCTTCTTCTGGACGGCCTTGCCCTTGCGGCCCCCGGGCATGCCCGGGATGCCCATGCCTCCCGCCACCTGCTTCATCATCTTCTGAGCGTCGAAGAAGCGGGTGACCAGGTTGTTGACCTCGGTGACGCTGACGCCGGAGCCACGCGCGATGCGGGCGCGCCGCGAGCCGTTGATGATCTTCGGCTCCTGGCGCTCGGCCGGGGTCATCGAGCGGATGATCGCCGCGACCCGGTCGAGGTCGCGCTCGTCGACCTGGTTGAGCTGGTCGCGCATCTGCCCCATGCCGGGCATCATGCCGAGGAGGTTCTTGAGCGGCCCCATCTTGCGGACCATCATCATCTGCTCAAGGAAGTCGTCGAGCGTGAAGCCGTCGCCGGAGGCGAGCTTGCCCGCCATCTTGGCCGCGTCGGCCTCGTCGAAGGTACGCTGCGCCTGCTCGATCAGGGTGAGGATGTCGCCCATGTCGAGGATGCGCGACGCCATGCGGTCGGGGTGGAAGGCGTCGAAGTCCTCAAGCTTCTCACCCGTCGAGGCGAACATGATCGGACGGCCCGTGATGTGCCGCACCGAGAGCGCCGCGCCGCCGCGGGCGTCGCCGTCGAGCTTGGTGAGCACGACGCCGTCGAAGCCGACGCCCTCCATGAACGCCTGCGCGGTGGTGACGGCGTCCTGGCCGATCATCGCGTCGACGACGAAGAGGACCTCGTCGGGGCTGACGGCGTCACGGATGTCCGCGGCCTGCTTCATCAGCTCCTGGTCGATGCCGAGGCGGCCGGCGGTGTCGATGATGACGATGTCGTGCTGCCGGCGCCTGGCGTGCTCGATCGACTCGCGCGCCACGGCGACCGGGTCGCCGACGCCGTTGCCGGGCTCGGGCGCGTACACCGCGACCTGCGCCCGCTGCCCGACCACCTGGAGCTGCTGGACGGCGTTGGGCCGCTGCAGGTCGGCGGCGACCAGGAGCGGGGCGTGGTTCTGCTCGCGCAGCCAGCGGGCGAGCTTGCCCGCCAGCGTGGTCTTGCCGGCGCCCTGGAGGCCGGCGAGCATGATGACGGTCGGCGGGTTCTTGGCGAACCGCAGCCGCCGGGTCTCGCCGCCGAGGATCTGCACAAGCTCGTCGTTGACGATCTTGACGACCTGCTGGGCGGGGTTGAGCGCCTGGGAGACCTCCGCGCCCCGGGCGCGCTCCTTGACATGGGACACGAAGTCCTTGACGACCGGCAGCGCGACGTCCGCTTCGAGAAGAGCGATGCGGATCTCGCGACAGGTCGCGTCGATGTCGGCGTCGGACAGCCTCCCCTTGGACTTCAGGGAGGAGAAGACCGATGTCAGCCGGTCGGAAAGCGTCTCGAACACGTGATTGGCCAGCCTCTGCGCTACGGGTCGTCCGGGGTTTGCGTCTGCGACTCGACCTCCCAGCCTATCCGCTCCGCGGCCCGGTCACGCGTATCCAGCGGGGGGCAGGGAGGTCCGGCGCCGCTAGCTTCTCCAGCCGGGTACGGACACCCGCATCGTCAGAGCGTGCTCGACCAGGGCGATGAGCGTGCTCTTCACCGAGTCCCGCTGCCGGGCGTCGGTCCGTACGATCGGGATGTGCGGGCCCAGGGTGAGGGCGTCGCGCACCTCCTCGTCCTGGTGCGGGTGGTTGCCGTCCCAGCCGTTGAGCCCGATGACGAACGGCAGCTTCGCCTCCTCGAAGTAGTCGACGGCCGGGAAGCTGTCGGCCAGCCGCCGCGTGTCGACCAGGACCACCGCGCCGATGGCGCCCCTGACCAGGTCGTCCCACATGAACCAGAACCGGTGCTGCCCGGGGGTGCCGAACAGATAGAGGATCAGCTCGCTGTCCAGCGACACACGGCCGAAGTCCATCGCCACCGTCGTGGTGGTCTTGCGTGGAATGAGGCCCAGGTCGTCGATGCCGGCACTGGCGTCGGTCATGACCGCCTCGGTGGTGAGGGGGACGATCTCGGACACGGCGCCCACGAAGGTCGTCTTACCGACGCCGAACCCGCCCGCGACGACGATCTTGGTCGACGTCAACCCGCCACGGCTAGAGCCTGCGAAGTCCACTGAGAACCCTTTCGAGCAAGTTGAGATCCGGCTTCCCGGCGTCCAGCTGCGGCTGATGCAGCTGGACCAGGCCTTCGGCGGCCATGTCCGAGATGAGCACCCGGGCCACGCCGAGCGGCACCCGCAGGAGCGCGGAGATCTCGGCGACGGAACGTACCTGGCGGCACAGCGAGTTGATCGCCTGGTACTCCGGGATCAAGCCGGAAATATCTTGGTAAGCCGGAATCGTGGAGTGAACCAGCGTCTCCATGGCCAGATGCGTCCGCGGCGCCGAGCGCCCTCCGGTGACTGTGAAGGGACGGACGGGCGACGACGGTTCCTGTTGGTACCGTCGTAACCCGTCCTCCCAACCAGGACCGCCCATGAAGGTCACCGCGGTGACGACGCCTGAAGCTCGGCGCGCACGGCCGGGGTCAACACCTGACCGGCGCGCTCGACCATCAGCGTCATCTGGTACGCCACCAGGCCCATGTCACAGTCCGGGGCGGCCAGCACGGCCAGGCACGAACCATCGCTGATCGACATGATCAGCAGCAGCCCCCGCTGCATCTCCACCACGGTCTGGGTGACCGCGCCGCCCTCGAAGACCCGGGAGGCTCCCTGGGTCAGGCTGATCAGGCCGGCGGCCACCGCCGCGAGCTGGTCGGCCCGGTCCTTGGGGAAGCCCTCGGAGTACGCCAGCGGCAGCCCGTCGGAGGACACCACCACCGTGTGCGCCACCCCCGGCACGCCCCGGACGAAGTCGGTGATCAGCCAGTTGACCCCACGGGCGCCTTGGCTCAGCTCTCTCACTTGTCCTCCTTCTCGCCCTGAATGCGCCGCAGCTCGGCGTTGAACGCCACCTCGTCCTCGCTCAGTTCCCCACGGGCCACCGCCCGGCCCTGCCGGATGCCCTGCTGGAAGCTCGACAGCCGGCTGCGCGCCCGGTCGGGCGACAGCGGCGGCATGGCGGGCGGGGGCGTCGCGGCGGCCTCGGGAGTGCCGGCCGACCCGGGCACCAGGTTCGCCTTGGGGACCCGCTTGGGCAGGCCCGCCGCGGTGGTCCCGTCGCGCACCGGCTCCTGGACGGCCGCCGCCGCCTGCCAGCCCGCGTCGGCGGGGATCTCCTGCCAGCCGGTGGAGGCCTTCTCCTTGTCCGGGTCGGGGTCCACGCGCCGGAACCAGGCCGACTCGACGGACGCGAAGATCGGCAGGAAGTCGTCCTCCTGCTCCATGGGAGAGGAGCGCACGGCGGGAAGCGGGCCGGTCACCGCGTCCAGATCCGAGGTGTCGTACCGGCGCGGCCGCAGGCGGGACGGCAGTTCCCCGCCCCTCGCGCCGGGTCCTGTGGGAGGCCCGGCGAGCCCGCCCTGTCCCGTGGCGGGTCCCCCGAACGAGCTCGGCCCGGACGGCGCGCCGCCGAAGCCACCCGAACCGGTACCGGAGCCGCCGAAGACACCCGAACCAGTGCCAGGGCCTCCGAAGCCGCCCGAACCGGTGGCCGGGCCGCCGAACGGGCCGGAAGCCGGGCCCGCGTACCCGCCCGAGCCTGTGGGAGGACCGCCGTACCCGCCACTGGGACCGGTCGGCGGTCCGCTGAAACCACCCGAACCAGGGGGCGGTCCGCCGAAAGCGCTGGAACCCGGACCGTACAGCCCGCCCGAGCCCGTGGCGGGACCGCCGTACCCGCCGCTCGGACCGGTCGGCGGGCCGCCGTACCCTCCGCCACCGGTCATGGGGCCGAGAGCGCCGCCACCGGTGGTCGGGCCGAGGGGTCCGGACCCGTTGGAGGGTCCGAACGCGGGCGGCTCGGTGAACGGGCCGGACGCGGTCGGGAAGTCGAACGCGCCGTTGGCCGGGGTGGCCGAGGCGAACAGGCCCTGTCCCGCGGGTTGGCCGGTGGCCGACCAGGCGGGAGTCCCGGACCCCGCGAGCGACTGCGCGCCCGGGGCGACGCCGGCGCCGACGGGATGCGCGGGCATGCCCATGAGCGTCTCCGGCAGCAGGACCATCGCGGTCAGGCCGCCGGTGTCGTGACGGCGCAGTTGCACGCGGATGCCGTTGCGCAGCGCGAGCCGGCCGACCACGAACAGGCCCATCCTCCGCGACACCGAGACGTCCACGACGGGCGGGTTGGCGAGCCGCCAGTTGGTCTGGGCGAGTTCCTCGTCGGTCATGCCGATGCCGGCGTCGGTGATGGAGATCATCACGCCGCCGCCGTCGATGCGGTTGGCCGACATGGTGACCCTGGTCTCGCGGGGAGAGAAGGAGATCGCGTTCTCGACCAGCTCGGCCAGCAGGTGGATGACGTCGTTGACCGCCTGCCCGGCGATGGAGGCGCCGGTGGGGACGTTCATCGCCACCCGCTCGTAGTTCTCCACCTCCGACAGCGAGGCCCGGGTGACGTCCAGCAGTGGCACCGGCTGGCTCCACCGGCGCGCGGGCTCCTGACCGGCGAGGACCAGGAGGTTCTCACTGTTGCGCCGCATGCGGGTGGCCAGGTGGTCGAGCCGGAAGAGGTCCCCGAGCCGGCTGTCGTCCTGTTCGCCCTGCTCCAGGCCGTCGATCAGCGTGATCTGCCGTTCCACCAGGGTCTGCGTGCGGCGGGAGAGGTTGACGAACATGGCGCTGACGTTGCTGCGCAGCTGGGCCTCGTCGCTCGCCAGGCGGATCGCCTCGCGGTGGACCTCGTCGAAGGCCCGGGCCACCTCGCCGACCTCGTCGGCCGAGGCGACGCCGATCGGCTGCACCTCGGGTGGACCGGTGTTGCCCTCGGACTCCCGGAGCTTCTGCACCATCTCGGGCAGGCGGCGACCGGCGATCTCCAGCGCCTCGCCCCGTAGCCGCCGCAGCGGGCTGACGAGCGAGCGGGCCATGACGATCGTGATGGCCAGGACCAGGATGAGCAGGATGGCGACGATGGCGATGTTGATCGCGGCCTGGCTCTGGTCGCCGCGCGCCAGCTCGGCCGCGCGGTCGACGATGGAACGGCCCAGGGCCCGCTGCACGTCGTGCATGCGGTTCAGGCCCTCGCTGGCGGCGTCGAACCAGAAGTCGGTGTCGCTGGCGCCTCCGCCGCTGATCCCGCTCAGCGGCTGGTTCTCGCGGGTGAGCTCCAGGATGCGCTCGACCAGGCCGGCGGCCCGGTCGATCTTCTGGCCGCTGACGGTGTCCGCGTACATCTGCCGCTCGGCGAGCGTCGCCCGGGAGAAGAACACCTTGAGCTCGCTGGCCTGCTCCGCACGGGCGGCGTTGAACGCCTCAAGCTCCGCCTGGGTGAACCGGCGGGCGGTCAGCGCCACGGCGACGAGACCTCGTTGCCTGGACGCCTGCTCGGCGGCGCGGGAAAGCGACGCGAGGGAGGACGCGCTGGCGTCCAGCGTCTCGTCCGTGCTTCCGCGAGCCGTCTCGTCGAAGACGGTGAGCAGGTCGTCGAGAACGAGGGAGTACTTCTGGAGCGCCGGAAGCGCGGGAAGCTGTGAGTCGGTGATCGTCGTGCGCAGCGAGCGGAGCTCGGTGAGCCGGTCGAGCAGGCGGGAGACGACCTGGCGGCCGATCTCTCCGAGGGCCGGCTCCACGACCTTCCTGCGGTCCTGGACGATCTGGACGGCCGCGTCGACCGCGTTCCGCTGGTCGGTGAGCTTGGCCTGACTGCCGCGGCGGCCCGCGGCGACGTACCTCGCGGAGACGTCGCGTTCCAAGTCGAGCTGGTGGCCGAGGTCGCCCAGGTTCGTGACGAACTCGGCCACGGTCCGGACGCGTTCATATTCGGTGGCGCTCTGAACCGACGTCGCCACTCGCAGGCCGCCGAGCAGGACCGCCACCAGGGTGGGTACCAGGACCAGTGCGATGAGGCGGGTACGTACCCGCCAGTTACGCAGAGCGAGCAGACTTCCCGTCCCGTGACGCGGTTCGGATGGAGCACCCGTCTCGGAACGCGGTCCGTCTGCGTCCGTTTTGGTACCGCGACCGCTCTCGATTGTTGCTGTCCTCACTGGTCGCAACCTCTCGCCAGCTGGTCTGCTTTAGGGGGTAAGGGGGGGTAAGGGGACTTGCTCATGTGACGCATGACAAGTCAAGGGGCAATTGGAGCATAAGCCTATGAGTTCGACCAACAGCCATGGGCCGTTAGAACGATCCAATCCATTTTTCGGTCAATGAGAATCACGCTCGGTAGTGGAGGGGGAGTTCACGAGGGCCGTGACCAGGCAACTTACCCGCCATATCACCAAATTTGCCGTTACGGCGATCCAAAAGCCCATACTTCACATAACACTAACTACTGGTCAAACTGGACTTTTTTACGAGTTTCATGACATAGGCGGCTTGTGCGTGTTAGTTCCGATCTTCCTCCGCTAGGCTTCACGCTCGCCGTGCCACAACGGTCTCCTCAGGAGCAGCAGGCACTCTTCCCCCACACCCAAAAGGACTCCTCAATGAGAAGACTCAGGGGTCGTACCTTCATCATCGGCGCCGTGGCCACTCTGGCCCTCGCGGCATGCGGAAGCTCGGACACGGGTTCGAGCGCGTCCGGTGGAGGGCTGGAAAAGACCACGATCTCGGTCGGCGTCCTCGCCATCGCCGACGTCGCAGGACTCTACATCGCGAACCAGAAGGGCTACTTCAAGGAGGAGGGCCTGACCGTCAAGCCCGAGGTCCTCCAGAGCACGCAGTTCGCCATCCCGAAACTTCTCAGCGGCGGCCTTGACCTGGCCCTCGGCAACTACTTCTCGATCATCTCCGCCACCGAGAAGACCAACGACAAGTTCAGGTTCGTCTCCGACACCTTCCAGGCCAAGAACGACGTCTTCGACATCGTCGTCCCCAAGGACTCCCCGATCCAGTCGGTGAAGGACCTCAAGGGCAAGAAGATCTCCATCGCCTCGCTGAACAGCATCGGCGAGCTGGCGGTGGGCTCCACCCTGCGGGTCGCGGGCCTCGACCCCAAGGCCGACGTGACCTACATGCCCATGGCCTTCCCGCAGGCCCCCGCGGCGCTGAAGGCCGGCCAGATCGACGCGGCCTGGCTGACCGAGCCCTTCCTCACCGGCGTCCAGAAGGACATGGGCGCTCGCAAGATCGCCGACACGATGACCGGCGCGATGGCCGACTTCCCGATCGCGGGCTGGACGGCCACGGAGGACTGGACGAAGAAGTACCCGAAGACGATGGCCGCCTTCCAGCGGGCCATCCTGAAGGGCCAGCAGGACGCGTCGGCCGACCGCAAGGCCGTCGAGCAGGCGCTGCCGAACTACAGCCCCATCAAGCCGGAGGTCGCCTCCGTCATCAACCTGGGCGCCTACCCGACCTCCCTCAGCGCGACCCGGATCCAGCGCGTCGCCGACCTGATGTTCGAGTACGGCTACCTGTCCAAGAAGATGGACGTGACCCCCCTGCTGGTCCCGCTGCCTCAATGATCGACCGCCGAGTGGTCCGCGGCGCCGCCGGCGCCGCGGTCCTCCTCATCGCCGCGGAGCTGGCCGGGCGCTCCGGCCTGATCGATCCGGTACTGCTCCCCCCCGTGTCCACGGTCCTGGCCGCCGCGGGGGGGCTGGTGGCCGACACGGAGTTCTGGACCGACCTCTGGGGCACCGTGACCGTCTGGGCGATCGGACTGCTCATCGCGATCGTGATCGCCGTGCCGCTCGGGGTGCTGCTCGGCACCCTTCCCCGCGCCGAGCTGGCCGCCCGCCCCATCGTGGAGTTCCTGCGGCCCATCCCCTCGGTCGCGCTCCTCCCCCTGGTCACGCTTCTGATCGCGGACGGCCACAGTGTGAAGATCACCGTCATCGTCTTCGCCGCCTCGTGGCCCGTCCTCATCAACACCATGTACGGCCTGCGGGACGTCGACCCCGTCGCCAAGGAGACGCTGCGCAGCTTCGGCTTCGGACGGCTCGCCGTGCTGGGGCGGGTGTCGGTGCCGAGCGCGGCGCCGTTCGTCCTCACCGGCGTGCGGCTGGCCGCCGCCGTCGGCCTCGTCGTGGCGATCAGCGCGGAGCTGGTGGCCGGCGGCACCGACGGGATCGGCGCCTTCATGATCCGGGCGGGCTCGGGTCTTCGTACGGATCTCATCCTGGCCGCGACCCTGTGGGCGGGAATCCTCGGGCTCGCCGCCAACGCGCTGCTCGTGCGCGTCCAGCGGCGGGCCTTCCGGTGGCACAGCGCAAGGGCCGGAGGTGGCACATGACCACGACGACCGCCGAGGGCCGTACGCGGGAGGGCTCTGCCTGGCGAGGCGGCCTGACGGCCGTGCTGACCAGGGTCTGGCTGGTGCCCATCGCGATCGCCGCGTGGGAGCTGGGCACCCGGCAGGCGGGCTCCACGTACTTCCCGCCCCCCTCCGAGATCGTCGCTCGCATGTACGAGCTGTGGTTCTCGGGCCCGGCGTCCCACCTGTTCCTCACCGACCAGGCGCTCGACAACTTCCCGCCCAGCCTCGCGCGCCTGTTCGGCGGATGGGCGCTGGCGTCCGTCCTCGGCATCGGCCTCGGGATCGCGCTCGGGCGCTCGCGGACGCTGTCGGGCTATATCGACCCGCTCGTCGAGTTCGGCAGGGCCATCCCCCCGCCGACCCTGATCCCCCTGTTCATCATCATCTTCAAGATGGGCACCCAGATGCAGGTGGCGACGATCGTCTACGGGGTGATCTGGCCCATCCTCATCAACACCATCGACGGAGCGCGCTACGTGGACCGCGTCCACGCCGACACGGCGCAGGTCTTCGGCCTCGGACGGGCGCAGCGGCTGTTCCGCATCACCCTGCCGGCGGCGGGCCCCAAGATCTTCGCGGGGCTCCGGCTCAGCCTCTCCCTGGCCGTGATCCTGATGGTGGTCTCCGAGCTCGTCGGCAGCACCAACGGGATCGGCTTCCAGCTGATGTTCACGCAGCAGAACTTCGACCTGTCCGGGATGTGGGGCGCGATCGTGATACTCGGCGTCCTGGGCCTCCTGTTGAACGCGTCCTTCCTGGCAGTCGAACGACGCGTCCTTTCCTGGCACCGGCGAGCCCGGCAGACAACCTGAGGAAGCACCGTGCTCGATGTCGTCAACCTGAGTCACACCTACGGCGAGGGCCCGAACGCCCACCATGCCCTCGGAGGAATCGACCTCAAGGTCGCCGAGGGCGAACTGGTGTGCGTCGTCGGCCCCTCCGGCTGCGGGAAGTCCACGCTGCTGCGTTCCATCGCGGGGCTGATCCAGCCCACCGAGGGACACATCCGGATCAGGGACGTCACGGTCGCGGAGACGCCCGGCGATCTGGCCGTCGTCTTCCAGGACTACAGCCGGTCGCTCTTCCCCTGGATGTCGGTCGGCGACAACGTGGCCCTGCCGCTGCGCCGCCGCGGCAAGGACCGGGCGGCGCGCCGCGCCGCCGCCGCGGAGGCACTCGAAGAGGTCGGCCTGGGCGGCGCCTCCTCGAAGTTCCCGTGGGAGCTGTCCGGCGGGATGCAGCAGCGCGTGGCGATCGCCCGCGCCCTCGCCTACCGGCCGTCCCTGCTGCTCATGGACGAGCCTTTCGGCTCGGTGGACGCCCAGACGCGTGAGGACCTGGAGGACCTGGTCCTCAAGGTCCGCGAGCACCACCGCATGACGGTCCTGCTCATCACCCACGACATCGACGAGAGCGTGTACCTCGGAGACCGTGTCGTGGTCCTCACGCGCTCACCGGCCAGGGTCGCGGGTGAGCTGCCCGTGAACCTGCCGTTCCCCCGCGACCAGATCGCCACCAGGGAGCTTCCGGCCTTCGTGCACCTGCGTGCCGAGGTGGGCCGTCTGGTCCGCGACAAAAAACGGGCTCCCTTGTTCCAGGCCTAGGACCAGGCCTGCCCATCCCCGGGGAGCTCCCCGGGGATGATTTCTCACCGAATTTCTCACCGAATTTCTCACCGACTTTCTCACCGACTGGAACTGACTGGAGTGGAAATGACCGACCCCGGAACCCTGATCTGGGACGTCCTTCGCGGCGGCTGGCGTGTCGCGGCACTGAAGACCATGGTCGACCTCGACTGCGCCGCGCACCTGAGCGAGGGGCCGCTCTCGGTCTCCGAGCTGGCCGCCCGTTGCGGGGCTCACGGCCCCTCCCTTGGCCGCGTGCTGCGGACCCTGGCCGCCATCGGCGTGGTGGAGACCGTGGGCCAGGACACCTACGCGCTGACCGAGTCGGGGGCCATGCTCGCCGCCGACTCGCCCCGGTCGCTGCGCAGCGCCGTGATCGCCAACACCGATCCGACCATGTCGTACGCGATGACCGAGCTGACCGAGACCGTGCGCACCGGCCGGTCGGCGTTCGTGGAGCGCTACGGCATCCTGTACGACTACCTGGCCACCGACCCGGAGCTGGGACGGGTCTTCAACGACTTCATGACCGGCCGGGCGGTCCCCATGGCCGAGGGCGTGGCGTCGCTCTACGACTTCTCGGGCGTCGGCACGCTGATGGACGTCGGAGGCGGGCGCGGGCACATCCTGGCGGCGGCGCTGCGGGCGAACCCCGGCCTTCGCGGCGTGCTGTTCGAGCTTCCGCACGTCCTGCCGGACGCGCGTGAGGCCTTCGCCTCCTGGAACCTGTCCGACCGGTGCGACTTCGTGACCGGTGACTTCTTCTCGTCCGTCCCCGAGGGCGCCGACGCCTACCTGATGGGCAGCGTCATCCACAACTGGGACGACGCGGACGCGCTGCGCATCCTCAAGGTCGTGAGGGCCGCCATGGGCGACGACAGCAGGCTGCTGCTCGTGGAGATCGTCGTGCCCGACGACGACACCCCGCACTTCGGCAAGGACCTGGACATGCGCATGCTGGGCCTGTTCGGTCAGGGGCGCGAGCGCAGCAGGTCGGAGCACACGATGCTGATCGAGAAGGCCGGCATGAGGGTGACCGACGTGATCCCGCTGCCGTTCAACGCCAGCCTCATCGAGGCTACCCCCATCTGACCTGGCCGGTCACCGCCGGTGGCGGTTCCAGGCCGGAGGCTCAGCGGCCTCCCCAGCCGGGAACCGCCACCCGCATCGTCAGGGCGTGCTCCACCAGCGCGATCAGAGTGCTCTTCACCGAGTCGCGCGAGCGGGCGTCGGTCCGTACGAGCGGGATGTGCGGGGCGAGCGTCAGCGCCTCGCGCACCTCCTCGTCGGCGTGGGCGTAGCGCCCGTCCCAGCCGTTGATGCCGACGACGAACGGGAGCTGGGCCTCCTCGAAGTAGTCGATCGCCGGGAAGCAGTCGGCCAGCCGGCGGGTGTCGACGAGCACCACGGCGCCGATGGCGCCGCGGACCAGGTCGTCCCACATGAACCAGAACCGGTGCTGTCCCGGGGTGCCGAACAGGTACAGGATCAGGTCCTGGTCGAGCGACACGCGGCCGAAGTCCATGGCCACGGTGGTGGTGGTCTTGTGCGGTGTCAGACCCAGATCGTCGATGCCGGCGCTGGCGTCGGTCATGACCGCCTCGGTGGTGAGGGGGACGATCTCGGACACGGCGCCCACGAAGGTCGTCTTGCCGACGCCGAACCCTCCCGCGACGACGATCTTCGTCGACGTCAGCGCCGCGCCGCGGCTAGAGCCTGCGAAGTCCACTGAGAACCCTTTCGAGCAAGTTGAGGTCCGGCTTACCCGTGTCCAGCTGCGGGTGGTGCACCTGGACGAGGCCCTCGCCCGCCATGTCGGCGATCACGACACGGGCCACGCCGAGGGGCATGCGCAGCATCGCGGCGATCTCGGCGACCGACCGCACCTGGCGGCACAGCGTGCTGATCGCCTGCTTCTCCGGAGTGAGAGTTGAAAGATCCTGGTGTAGCGATGTGGAGGAGGACACGAGCGCCTCCATGGCAAGCGAGGTCCGGGGAGCGGTACGCCCCCCGGTCATCGCGTAGGGCCGGACCAGGGAACTCTGTTCCATCGGTTCCGGCGCGGGAAGAGGCGTCGCCGCGCCGGAAAACCGGCGGGCGTCCTCGATCGGCGGGTACGAGGATCCACCGCTCAGCGGATCTCCGTCATCTGTCCAGCCGCGGCGTGCCACAGCGTCCTCCTGTCATCGGCCTCTCACCTGGGTTGAGACGCCTGGAGTTCGGCACGCACAGCCGGGGTCAGCACCTGACCGGCACGCTCAACCAACAACGTCATCTGGTATGCGACCAAGCCCATGTCACAGTCGGCTGCGGCCAGCACGGCCAGACACGAACCATCGCTGACCGACATGATCAGCAACAGGCCCCGCTGCATCTCCACCACGGTCTGGGTGACCGCTCCACCCTCGAAAACCCGGGAAGCGCCCTGCGTCAGGCTGATCAGCCCCGCGGCCACCGCCGCGAGCTGGTCGGCCCGGTCCTTGGGGAAGCCCTCTGAGAAGGCCAGTGGCAGCCCGTCGGCCGAGACAACGACAGTGTGCGCCACGCCTGGGACGTTGTTCACAAAGTCGGTGATCAGCCAGTTGACTCCACGGGCGGCCTGGCTCAGCTCCCTCACGAGTCCTCCTTGTTGCGTTCAACGTTTCTATTGGGGGAAAGGTCGTCGTTGAGCTCACCGCGGGCGACGGCCCGGCCTTTCCTTACGCCCTGCTGGTAGCTCGACAGCCGGCTGCGCACCCGTTCGGGGGAGAGCGACGGCTGTGGAGAGAAGACCGACGGACCCGGGTCGGCCGACCCGGGCACGAGATTGGCCTTGGGGACCCGCTTCGGCAGCCCGGACGAGGTGATGCCTCCGAGGGAGGGATCGGCCGCCGCCTGGGCCGCCTGCCAGCCCGCGTCGCCCGGAGACGACCAGGCCCTGGACTCCGCGGGGTCGACGACGACGGCTTCGTCGGCCTGCTCAGGCGCCTGCGCCGCGGAGTGCGCCGTCTCCTCCTGCCGCCGGGCTTCGGGCTGGCGGGGATCAGGTTCCAGGTCGGAACGCCTGAACCAGTCGGACTCCACTGCCGCGAAGATCGGCAGGAACTCCTCTCCCCCGTCCAGGGGTGAGCTGTGGACGGCGGGAAGGGGGCCGGTGTGGTCCATGTCGGGGACCGCGCCGAACGAGCGGCCCGACCTGTCGAGGGGACCGGTGGAGGAACCGCCGGTCAGCGGTCCGGAGTAGCCGCCGCCCGACGGGGGCCCCGCGTATCCGCCGCCGGTGATCGGCCCGGAAGGGCCGCCGCCGGTGATGGGGCCGGTGTGCCCGCTGCCGGCCGAGGGGACGGCCGGCCACGAGGCGGTGTCCTGGTTGGCCAGGTCGGACGACCATGAGGGAGCGCTGTCACCGCTGCCGGGGGCGGGGGTGTCGGCGGGCCACGGGGTGTCGATGGGCGGGTTCGGGTTGAAGTAGCGGTCGAACGGGTCCTGCTCGTCCGCGGCCTCCGGCTCGAACGGGTCGCGCCGCTCACCGGAGCCCTCGAACGGGTCGCGCCGACCGGGGGCCGGGCGCTCGAACGGGTCACGCTCGAACGGTCCGCGTTCGAAGGGGCCCCGGTTCAGCGGTCCGGCGGTGGCGCCGACGCCAGGGGCGTCCGCTCCGAAGACCGGGGCGCGCATCCCGCGCGAGGATGAGGCCTCGAAGCCGCCGGGAGCGGTGAAGGCACCGGTGTCGAACGACGACTGCGTAGGGGCGCCGAAGTGGCCGGCGCCCGCCATCGGCCCTGCGGCCTCCACGGGCATCCCCGGCATGCCAGGGAACTGCGGCGCGCCGGGCGCGGACAGCAGCGTCTCGGGCAGCAGCACCATCGCGGTCAGGCCACCGGTGTCCTGCTGGCGGAGTTGCACGCGGATGCTGTGGCGCAGCGCCAGGCGGCCGACCACGAACAGGCCCATTCGGCGGGACACGGAGACGTCCACGACCGGCGGGTTGGCGAGGCGCCAGTTGGACTCGGCCAGCTCGTCGGCCGTCATGCCGATGCCGCTGTCGCTCACCGAGATCATCACGCCGCCGCCGTCGATGCGGTTGCTCGACACGACGACCTTGGTCTCGCGCGGGGAGAAGGAGATGGCGTTCTCCACCAGCTCGGCGACCAGGTGGACGACGTCGTTCACGGCCTGGCCGACCACGGCCATTCCCGACTGCACGCGGACGTCGACCCGCTCGTAGTTCTCCACCTCGGAGAGCGAGGCGCGGACGATGTCGACGATCGGCACCGGCTGGCTCCAGCGGCGAGCGGTCTCCTGACCGGCGAGGACCAGGAGGTTCTCACTGTTACGCCGCATGCGGGTGGCCAGGTGGTCGAGCTTGAACAGGTTGCCCAGCCGGTTCTCGTCCTGCTCGCCCTGCTCCAGGCCGTCGATGAGGCTGAGCTGGCGTTCGACCAGCGTCTGGCTGCGGCGGGAGAGGTTGACGAACATCGAGTTGACGTTGCTTCGCAGCCGGGCCTCGTCGCCCGCCAGGCGGATCGCCTCGCGGTGGACCTCGTCGAAGGCCCGGGCGACTTCTCCCATCTCGTCGCGAGAGGTGACGCCGATGGGGACCACCTCGGCGGTCGGGGAGCTTTCCGTGCTCTCCCGCAGCCGCTGGACCGTCTCCGGCAGCCGTACGCCGGCGATCTCCAGTGCCTCGGCGCGCAGCCGGCGCAGCGGGCGGGTGAGGGAGCTCGCCACGACGGCGGTGATGATCAGGACCAGCAGCAGCAGGACCAGGATCAGGCTTCCGGAGATCATCGCCTGGCGTTGTGCCTGCTCCTGCAGCGCCTGGCTCTGCTGGACGACCGAACCGACCAGCCGCTCCTCGACCTTGCGCATCCGGTCGGCGACGGCCGTGGTGGAGGTGTACCAGGTGGCGGTGTCGTCGCGGCGGATCGGGTCGAGGTCCTGGATCTCCTTGAACTGGCGCAGCTGCGCCAGCGCGAGGGCGCGCATCCAGTCGGCCTTGTCGACCTGCTGTCCCTTGACGGTGTCGTTGTAGAACTTCACGTCGGCGGGCGTCGCCTCGGCGAGGAACGTCGCCGTCTCGCTCTGCTGGCGGCTCCAGGAACCGGGGAAGTTGACGAAGTCGTCGTAGTCGAACCCGCCGCCGGTGGCGTTGAGGGTGACGAGGCCGACCGTCATGAGGCCTCGCTGCTGGGCGACCTCTTCCTTGGCGCGGCTGAGGGCGCCGAGGGCGATGCTGTCACCGAACAGGCGCTGGTCGTTGCCCGAGGTGCCGAGCTCGCTCTGCATGGATCCGAGGACGGTGATGAGTGAGGAGTACATGCCGAGCGCGGCTCGGGAGGGCACGCTCGCGTCCGCGATACGAGTACGGAGACCGGGGAGACCTTCGAGCCAGCGGCGGATCTGCTCGGCCTCGGACCGGACACGCGCGGTGTGGGAGGTGTCGAGGCCTGACACGGCGGTCAGGACCGGCTCTCTGGCCCTGTCCACGACGTCCTGCTGAGCCCGTACCCTCTTGAACCGCGCCTGGCGCCGCCCCTCGGCGATGTACCACGCCGTGAGGTCGCGTTCCCTGTCCACCTCGTGGATGAGGACGTCGATCTTCTCCACGAGCGCGGCCACCTCGGTGAGGCGGCGGTAGTCCGAGGAGGTGGCTATGGCGTTCGTGAGCTGCACGGCGCCGAGGATGACGCCCACGATCGTCGGGATGATGATGAGGGCCACGAGACGCGATCGGACGCGCCAGTTCTGGAGCCGGAGCCAGCTACCGCTCTTCGGCGTGCGCGCCATGGCCGGCCCGGACCGCTCCACACGGTCACCTGGACCTGGGTTACCCCGAGGGTCTTCTGTCCTCACTGGTTTTCGCAACCTCTCACCGAGCCTGGCGTGCAGGGGGGTACGTCACGCGCGAGGCGCATGAGACGTCCGAGACATCCATCAGGCGAGGGTAATTGGAGCACACCCGTACCAGATCGGCCAACAGAACATTCACGGACATACGACAACAGATAAACAGTTAAATGGATAAATCCCCCTTCTCGCTTCCGTAACTATGCGGGACGGAAACCGTCACGGGCCTCGGCGGCGGCATGTTTGATCATCAGGTGCCTGGTCACTGAATATTCCTGTACCGCTTCCTGGCTCATGTCCTTGCCGAAGCCGCTGCCCTTGACGCCTCCGTGCGGGGCCTCGGACGCGATCGGCAGGTGGTCGTTCACCCAGGTGACGCCCACGTCCAGCCGATGGGCCACCCTGAGCGCCCTCGCCACGTCGCGCGACCACACCGACGACGCCAGCCCGTACGGGGTGTCGTTGGCGAGCCCGACCGCCTCGTCCTCGCCCGAGAACGGGAGCACGACGAGCACCGGCCCGAAAATCTCCCCCTGGACGATCTGACTGGCCTGCGCCGCGCCCGCGATCAGCGTCGGCGGGTAGAAGAATCCCGGCCCCTCTGGTATGGTGCCGCCGCACACGATCCGGGCGCCCTCGGCTGCGGCGCGTTCGACGAAGCCGTGCACGCGCGCCCGGTGCCCTTCGGAGATGAGCGGCCCGATGTCGGTGGCCGCGTCCCAGGGATCGCCCATCCGTATCGCCTGGAGCGTGTCCCTCAGCGCTTCCACCGTCTCGGCGTACACCTCGCGCTCGACGTAGACGCGTGTCGCGGCCGTGCAGTCCTGGCCGGTGTTGTACGTGGCGCCGAGGGCGACGCCCTTGGCCATCTCGGCCAGGTCGGCGTCGGCGAACACCAGCGCCGGAGCCTTCCCGCCCAGCTCAAGATGCACGCGCTTCAACCCGGAGCCCGCGTCGCCTTCGTCCCCTGCCGCGCGCCGCATGACGGAACGGCCGGTCTCCGTCGAGCCCGTCACGCTGATCATGTCGATCCCGGGGTCCCCGACCAGGGCCTCCCCCACCTCGGCGTCGCCGGTCACGACGCGGACGAGGCCTTCGGGGAGACCCGCCTTCGCGGCCAGCTCCGCCAGGCGCAGCGTCGTGCCGGGCGTCTGGGGAGCGGGCTTGATGACGACCCCGTTCCCCGCGGCGAGCGCGGGCCCGAGCTTCCAGATCGCCATGACCAGCGGGAAGTTCCACGGCGCGATGGAGGCCACGACGCCGATCGGGCGGCGCACCAGCACCGAGGTGTAGCCGGAGCTCAGGACACCCGCGCCGGTCCCCTCCAGCGAACGCGCGGCGCCCGCGAAGAACCGAAGGTTGTCGGCGGCGAACGGCAGCTCGCCGTCACGGAACACCGTGGCGGGCTTGCCGGTCTCGCTCACCTCCAGCCGGGTCAGCTCCTCCGCGTCGTTCTCCACGAGGTCGGCCAGGCGCAGCAGCACGCGTGAACGCTCCGCCGGTGTCGCCTTCGACCACTCCTGGTAGGCGCGCCGGGCTTCTCGTACGGCTTCCGCGACCTCACTGAGCGGGGTGTCGGGCACGCCTGGCAGGCGCTCACCGGTGGCGGGATTGATGGGTGTCCTGCTCATGGTGCTCTTTCCTTGGTGCTTTCGGTGCGGCCGGTCCCCGTGCCGGCGTGGCTGCGCGGGGACCGGCGAAGGTGGTGCTCAGACGGTGCCGTTCGCCGTCCGCTCGATGAGGTCGGCGGCCCTGCGCAGGCCGTCGCGACCCCGGATCTCCTCGCCCGCCCCGGCGAGGCGGGCCCGCAGCCCGGTGTCGCCGATCAGCCTGTCCAGCGCGCCGACGAGCTCCTCGTCGGTGAAGGTGTACGTCGACAGGCGCACGCCGTAACCGAGCTCGTCGACGCGCTGCGCGTTGTCGTACTGGTCCCAGAAGAGCGGCAGCAGGATCATCGGCTTGCCGAAGTGCAGCGCCTCGGTCGTGGTGTTGTTGCCGCCGTGCGTGATGACCACGTCCACCAGGGGGATGATCTTCGTCTGCGGGACGAACTCCGCGCCCCACATGTTGTCGGCCAGCTTGATCTCCTCGTGGAGCGGGCCCTTGGAGACGATGTAGCGGTGCGGCGTCGTGGCGAGCACGTCGACCACCCGCTGCATCAGCTCCACGTCCGCCGAGCCGAGCGAACCCAGGGAGAAGTAGACCAGCGCGCCGTCACGGTCGGCCAGGGAGGCGGGCAGCTCGAAGGAGTCGTCGGTCTCGCGGACCGAGGAGTCCAGGCGGTGCCACGACTCGCCGAGCGGGCGGGCGTCGGTGTAGTCGGCGATCTCGGGGAACACGTAGAGGTTCAGGTCGCCCTCGTGGATGAACTCCAGCTCGGGCAGCGCGGGGGCGCCCTGCTCGACGACCCACTCGTTGAAGGCCGTCCAGATGTCGCGGTGGGTGCGGTCGTACTCGGCGCGGAACGCGTCCCACTCGGAGGAGTCGCCTGCGGGAAGGCCGCTGAACACCGGCGCGACGCCGTCGCCCTTCACCTCCAGCGGGTTGCACGAGACGATGCGGACGAAGGGCTTGCCCGCCGTGAGCAGCGCGGGGAACGTGATCACGTTGTCCTCGACGATCACGTCGGGGTTCACCCGCTCGATGATCGCCTTGAGCTGCGGCTCGCAGTACTTGGCGCCGTCGATCAGGGCGTCCCAGATCGGCTTGGTGACGGTCTCCAGCTGCGCGAGGGTGGACTTGCGGTACTCCGGCGCGGTGTCGCGGATGAAGTCCTTCCAGAACTGGCCGGCGTCCTGCTCCTCCTCGGCCGGCGGGGCCAGGTCGACCAGGTCCTCCTCGAAGCCCAGCGCCGTCAGCTTGCCCTTCCACGACGCCTCGGCCGCGAACACCACGCGATGACCTCGGCGGCGCAGGATGTCCCCGATGCCGACGCAGTTGTTCGTCGGCCCGTAGGCGCTCTCCGGCATGAACAGGATGGTGGCCATCAGCACTCCATGGAAATTGAAGGACGATTCAAATACATGTCGGCACGGTAGGTCAAATACCAGGCTTGTATGGTCTGAAGCCAATGAGTCGCTTTAGACTCCAACTTCAACAACGGGGCACAGGGGAGGCTGGAATGAGCTCGCGCAAGAGCCGGGCGGACCGGCGGGTGGACCTCATCGAGGCCGCTCGACGGGCGATCCTCCGTCACGGCACCCAGGGCGTTCATCTCACCCACGTGGCCGAGGAGGCCGGGCTGACGTCGGGCGCGGTGCTCTACCACTACCCCGACCTGAGTGAGCTGCTGGTGGAGGCCCACCACGCCGGGATGGAGCGGTTCTACGAGGTGCGCGTCAAGCGGGTCGCACGGCTGAGCGACCCCGCGGAGAAGCTGGTCGTCACGATCCGCTCGGGCCTGCCCGTCGGGCCGGACGACCCGGGCGTGCGGCTGCTCAACGAGCTCGGCGGCGCGGCTGCGCGCAACCGGGTGTACGCCGTGCTGCTCACCACGCTCTACGACCGGCAGGTCGCGATGTACCAGTCGATCCTGGACACCGGCTCGGCGCTTGGTGTCTTCAGCCTCACCGGCGACTCGGTGGTGATCTCGCGGAACCTGGTGGCGCTGGAGGACGCCTACGGCTACCGCATCACCGCCCGCCACCCGGTGATCGGTCCCGACGAGGCGGCCGAGAACATCCTCAGCTACGCCAGGACCGTCACCGGCCACGCGCTCGAATCCGCCGCTCACTGACCCCACGACCGTCACCGGGCGATCAGTACCGCGTCCGGTGCGGACCAGCCGAGGCCGACCTCCGCGCCCGCGCGCACGCGGGTCGGCCCCTGCGCGGCGACCAGGATGGGCCGGACGTGGCCGGGCACCCGCACCGCGATGTGGGACACGCCCCCGTAGAAGCTGACGTCGGCCACGACCCCGCGCAGGATCCCGTTCTGGACGAGCCTGATCGACTCCGGCCGTACGCCGGCCAGGGCCGGGGCGCCGGCGGGGAGCCCTCCCTCGGCGGGAAGCAACCCGAGACCGGGCACCGATAGGCCGCCGCCGGCGGCGGTCCCCTCGAACAAGTTGTTGGCCCCGATGAAGTCCGCCACGAACGGCGTGCCCGGCCGCTCGTACAGCCGTACGGGCGCGTCGATCTGCTGGACCCGGCCCGACTCCAGGACGGCGATCCGGTCGGCGAGCGACATCGCCTCCTCCTGGTCGTGGGTGACCACGACGAAGGTGATGCCGACCTCGTGCTGGAGCCGCTTGAGCTCCAGCTGCATCTCGGCGCGGACCTTCTTGTCCAGCGCGGACAGCGGCTCGTCCAGCAGGAGCAGCCGGGGGCGCTTCACGATGGCCCTGGCCAGCGCGACCCGCTGCCGCTGCCCGCCCGAGAGCTGGTGGGGACGGCGGTTCGCGTGGTCGCCGAGGCCGACCGTCCCGAGCACCTCCTGAACCCGTGACCTCACCTCGCCCCGCGCCAGGCCCTCGCGCTCCAGTCCGTACGCGACGTTCCTGGCCACGCTCATGTGGGGGAACAGCGCGTAGGACTGGAACATCAGGTTGACCGGGCGGCGGTGCGCCGGGCGCGACAGCAGGTCGGCCCCGTCGAGGGTGACCGAGCCGCGGTCGGGCGACTCGAACCCGGCGAGGATGCGCAGCAGCGTGGTCTTGCCGCAGCCGCTCGGGCCGAGGAGGGCGAAGAACTCGCCCTGGCGGATGTCCAGGGTGACGTCGTCGAGGGCGACGACGTCACCGAACCTCCGGGAGACGCCCTCGATGCCCACAAGCGTCTGGGGTGCGGCGGGCGCCTCGGGAAGAGCACTCATGTCAAGGACTCCGTCAGTCGGGTCATCCGCTGGGCGACGATGATCACGGTGAAGCTCACCGCGAGCAGGATCGTCGCCAGCGCGTTGATCTCAGGGGTGACCCCGAAGCGCACCATCGAGTAGATGACGATGGGCAGCGTCGGCTCGGTCGGGGCCGCGGTGAAGAAGGCGATCACGAACTCGTCCAGGGACAGCGTGAACGCCAGCAGCGCGCCGGCGGCGATGCCGGGCGCCAGGGTCGGCAGCGTGATCCGGGTGAACGTCGTCAGCGGCGACGCGCCGAGGTCGCGGGACGCCTCCTCCAGCGAGGTGTCCGCGTGCGTCAGCCTGGTCCGCACGACGGCGGCCACGAACGCCATGCCGAACACCGTGTGGGCCAGGATGATCGAGTGGAGGCCGAGCGTCATCTTGACGGCGGCGTAGAAGACCAGCAGGCCGATGCCGACGACGATGTCGGGCAGGATCGCGGGCAGCAGGCCGAGCGCGTCCAGCAGCCGTGACCGGGTGTGGCGCGCCATCCCCACGGCCAGCAGCGTGCCGAGCACCGTCGACAGGACGGTGGACCCGACGGCGACGATCAGCGTGTTGACCAGGCCGGTCCTGATCATCTCGTCCCCCGCGAGCTCCCCGTACCACTTCAGGCTCACGCTCTCGAAGACGTACGGCGACTTGCCGGAGTTGAACGACATCACGACGAGCACGATGATCGGCGTGTAGAGGAAGACGTAGGTGGCCCAGAAGGGCACGTAGATCAGCCGGCGCCTAGGCACGACGGCCCTCCGACCCGCCGTACACGCGCGACGCCCAGGCCTGCAGGAACAGCAGGATGATCAGCACGGCGATCACCGCGAGCGCGAGCGTCGAGCCGAACGGCCAGTCTCGCGCCTTGAGGAACTGGTCCCTGATCAGGTTGCCGACCATGATCGAACGCCCGCCGCCGAGGATCTCGGGGATCACGAAGTTGCCGAGGCAGGGCACGAAGACGAAGACGCATCCGGTGAGGACTCCTGGCACGGTCAGCGGGAGCGTCACCGACAGGAACGTGCGCGCCGGGCGCGCCCCGAGGTTGGCCGACGCCTCGCGCAGCTGCGGGTCCAGCCGCTCGATCGCCGCGTACAGCGGAAGGATCATCAGAGGCAGGTAGGAGTAGAGGAGGCCGGTGACGATCGTGCCCTCGTTGTAGAGCAACTGGATCGGCTTGTCGATCAGGCCGATGCCGGTGAGGGTCTCGTTCACCAGGCCGGGCCCGCTGAGCAGGATGACCCAGGCGTAGACCCGGATCAGGAAGTTGGTCCAGAAGGGCATGACGATGGCGATCAGCGCGATCGTCTTCCATTTGCGCGGCAACTGGGCGATGACGTAGGCCGTGGGGTAGCCGATCAGCAACGCGACCAGCGTCGTCACCGCGGCGGTCCTCACCGAGCTGACGACGATGTCGAGGTAGAGCGGGTCGAACAGGCGGCTGAAGTTCTCCGGGGTCGCCTCGTAGACCACCCCGCCGAACCGACCCCGCTGGAAGATCGTGTAACTGAGCACGAGCGCCAGCGGGACCAGCAGGAAGACGATCAGGTAGCCGAGCCCCGGACCGAGGAACGCCAGCCTGGCGCCCGCTGTCGCGAGGGCACGGGACCGGCGTGGTGACCGGCCTGAGGAGGGGCCGGTCACCACGCCGGGTCGTGCGATGTCGTGCTTCGTAGTCAAGTCGGAACCGTCGCTACTTTTGCGCCGAGATCTCGGTGGCGAGACGCGTGTACTTGGTGGAGTCCTGGCCCAGGTCGATGATCGACTCGCCCTTCAGCAGCTCCGCCGGGGTCATCTGCAGCGGCGTGTTCTGCTGCAGGAGCTTCTTGTCCTTCTGGGCCACGACGTCCATGGCCGCCTTGTTGGGCACCTTGTAGAGGATGTTCTCCGCCACCCAGCTGTGGACGGCCGGGTCGAGGATGTAGTTGATGAACGCGTGCGCCGCCTCCTTGTTCTTGGAGGACTTCATGATCACCATGGTGTCCGACCAGAGGTCGCTACCTTCCTTCGGCACCACGAACTTGATCTTCGGGTTGGTGGTCGGGCACCAGCCGTCCCACGCCTCCACCATCGCGGCCTCACCCTTGTCGAGCTTGGCGCCGAACGTGACGTCGTCGTAGAGCATGCCCCACTGCTTGGCCTTGACCAGCAGGTCCTTGGCCTCGCCGAGCTGCTTGTCGTCGGTGGTGTTGATGGAGTAGTTCAGGTACTTCAGCGCGGGCAGGGCGAGCCACCGCTCGGTGGTCATCATGGTGACCTTGCCCTTGAGCTCCGCCGGCGGGTTCAGGATGTCGTTCCAGCTGGTCGGCGGGGTCTTCACCAGGTCGCTGCGGTAGCAGATGCCCGTCGTGCCCCAGGTGTAGGGCACCGAGAACTTGTTGCCCTTGTCGAAGGACAGCTGCGACGCCTCGGGGTACAGGTTGGCGAGGTTCGGGATGAGCTCCGGGTGGAGCGGTTCGAGCAGCCCCTGCTCGTTCAGCGCCTGCGCGTACTGGCCCGAGACGAATCCCACGTCGACGCCGCTGTCGGCGTTGGTGGCCAGCTTGGCCATCGCCGCCTCGTTGGTGTCGTGAAGGGCGATCTTCACGTCGACGCCGAGCTTCTCTTTGACCTTGGCGGGAAGGTCCTTCGGGCTGTAGTCCGGCCAGATCGACACGGTGAGCGACTGCTTGCTCAGGTCGGCGTTGGGGTTCAGCTGGTCGGCCGTCGCGTTCGGCGCCGTACCGTCGGCGCTGGTCGTGCTGCCACCACACGCGGACAGGGCGAGCGCAAGACCGGCGGCGACGGCGGCAGCCGGAAGACGACGGGTGTACCGGGTTCGGGACACGGCCGCTACTCCTTAGGTTCTGAAGGTTCTGTGGTACGAGAAAGACCGCAGTGCCTGACCTTCGCACGGCAGACCAAAGCAGGAGTGTTGCAGCCCATATCAACATGAGCAAGACTTTCCCGGACATTGTTAGCTCGTAGTTTGGTTGTTGAGTTGAATCTGAGTTCAACAGATCCAGATGGGGTCGCGACTCGCGGGTGGCCACCCGTCGCCGGTGACGGCGCGACCGCGCGACTCGTCGCGGCGCTGTCGCGAAACACGCGCCCGCCGGGGGACTATACGGTCCTCCGGTTCCACCCGCTGCCTCCGATCAGGCCCACCGCGGCCGAAAGGGGCTTCGACGTCGACCAGACCAACCACTCGGTCGTCGTGGACGAGTCGGTGGTGGTCAAGTGGCTCACCCCGCCCCTTCCGCTGCCCCAGCCCGCCCCACAGTTCTTCGCCCACCTGACGGCGGTCGGTTTCACCGAGACGGCCCTGCCGTACGCCGCGCTGTCGGAGCGGTCCCCCGGCGGGGACGAGATGCTGGTCGCCCTGGTCACCGGCTACCTGGCAGACGCCAGTGACGGCTGGGAGTGGTGCGTGGACGAGGCGGTCGCCGGGCGCACCGCGTTCGCCGCCGAACTCGGGCGGCTCGCCGCCGACCTGCACGTGGCGATGGCCACCCCCTCGCCCACCTTCCCCGACGCCGTACGTACCGCCCACCCGGGCGCCGAGTGGCTGGCGCGCGCCGAGAAGGCCCTGGGCGAGGCGCTGGAGCTGACGGGCGGTGAGGACGGCGCCTGGCTGGCCGAGCGCGCCGTCGAGCTGTCCCGGCGGATCGCGCCGCTCGGCCGCGTGGGCGCCACCCCGCTGATCCGCATCCACGCAGACCTGCACGTCGGCCAGACACTTCGCTGGCGGGACGGCTACGCCGTGATCGACTTCGACGGCAACCCCACGGTCACCGGAGCCGACCCCTTCCAGCCGGCGGCGCGCGACCTGGCGCAGCTCAGCACCAGCCTCGAACACGTAGCCCAGGTGGCGATCATGCGAAGGGACGCCGATCCGGCCGGGGCCATCCTGTGGGCCTCCACCGCGCGGGAGACCCTGGCCTCGGCCTACCGCGATCGCCTGGCCGCACGGGACATGTCCGCGCTCCTGGACGAGTCACTGCTCGGCCCCTTGGAGATCGAGCAGGAGTGCCGCGAGCTGATCTACGCCACCCGCCACCTCCCCCGCTGGCGCTACGCCCCCATGGGAGTGCTGCGCAGCCGCTTCCCCCGATAGGGCCGTCCTCGCGTACGGCCTTCGCCGCGACGCCTGGAGCCAGGCAAGGGTGCCACCCCGGAGAGTGGAACACTTACCTGGCACTCCGGCGCGGGAGGCCTCCGATATGTCGTTCGGATACGCCACCAATTCCCGTACTTGGTGCAGTATGCCTCGGCCGAACCGAAGGGTCCCGTCCGTGAGCCTGCACCCGGTCGCCGCGCTCGCCACGGAGCCTGTACCCGCGACGCCTACGGAGAACGAGACGAGGGCCAGGGACGAGAGCGCGATCGCTTCACGGAGCACGAATTACCTTTCCGAAGGCGCTCAACTCGATGCGACAACGATATGGACAGTCAAAATCGTGTCAGGAATCCGGTCCCCGAATAACGACCCCAAGGCGCCGCGTATTAATCCGATCACAATGGCTGAACGGCGAAAAGCGCGCCCATTCGAATCACCCGGCTCTACTTTCCATTCACCGAGCGATACGAACCTCACAAGGAGAAAGAAATGAACCCCGAGCTGTACCTCGCCGATCTTGAGGCCAAGCCGGCGGCGCTGGAGGCGCTGGCCGGGGTGCTGGAGGCGGGAGACCCGTTCGCGGGGGTGCCGGAGGGGGTCCGGCGGGTGGTCTTCCTCGGCATGGGCAGCTCGCGGTACGCGGCGGGCGTCGCGGCGCTGCGGCTGCGCGCGGCGGGGGTGGACGCGGTCGCGGAGTACGGCTCCGCGGCTCTCGGGTACCCGCCCGCTGACGACACGCTGGTGGTCGCCATCTCGGCCACCGGAGGGAGTCGCGAGACCCTGGACGCGCTGGCGCGCTACCGCGGCAGGGCTCCCATCCTCGCCCTGACCAACACCCCCGGCTCGGCCGTCACGGAGGGCGCCCGCCTGGTCGTGGAGATGGCTGCTGGCGAGGAGCGCGGCGGGGTGGCCTGCCGCACCTTCCAGCACACGCTGGCGCTGCTCCTCGCCCTTTCGGCGCGGCTCACCGGCGCCAAGGCCGATGTCCCCGGGCTCCTGCGCCGGTCCGCCGACGCCACCGCCGACCTGCTGGACCGCAGGGGCGCCTGGCTGGCGGACGCGCTGACCCTGCTCGACGGGCCCCACGGGGTCTACACGATCGCGCCCGCCGAGCGGCTGTCCTCGGCCGAGCAGTCGGCGCTGATGTTCCGCGAGGGCCCGCGCCGGCCCGCCGACGCCGGCGAGACGGGCGACTGGGCGCACGTGGACGTGTACCTCACCAAGACCCTCGACTACCGGGCGATCCTGTTCCCCGGCTCGCGCTACGACGAGCAGGCCATGGACTGGGCGCGGCAGCGGGGCTCGACCGTGCTGGCCGTGGGCGGGGAGATCGAGGACGCCCATGCGATCAGGTACGCGGGTGACGACGATCCCGACGTGGCGCTGCTGACCGAGACCCTGGTCGCCGAGCTCGTGGCCGGAACGTGGTGGGCCGGCGCTCGATGAGCTCCGGACCGTGGTCCGGTACGGCGGCGCGCCGTACCGGACCGGTGGTCAGTTCGTGTGGCCGTACGCCGACCTGACGGTCAGCACGTACTCCACGAGCGTGATCAGTGTCGACTTGACGGCGTCCCTGGAACGGGCGTCGGTGCGCACGATCGGGATGTGCGGGGCCAGTGTGAGCGCCTCCCGGACCTCCTGCTCGACGTGCGGGTAGTGCCCGTCCCAGCCGTTGATGCCGACCACGAACGGGAGCCCGGCCTCCTCGAAGTAGTCGATCGCCGGGAAGCAGTCGGCCAGCCGCCGCGTGTCGACCAGCACGACCGCGCCGATGGCGCCCCTGACGAGGTCGTCCCACATGAACCAGAACCGGTGCTGCCCCGGAGTGCCGAACAGGTAGAGGATCAGGTCCTGGTCCAGCGAGAGCCGGCCGAAGTCCATCGCCACCGTGGTCGTCGTCTTGTGCGGTGTCAGACCCAGGTCGTCGATGCCCGCGCTGGCGTCGGTCATGACCGCCTCGGTGGTCAGCGGGAGGATCTCCGACACCGCCCCCACGAAGGTGGTCTTGCCGACGCCGAAGCCACCCGCGACGACGATCTTCGTCGACGTGAGCGCGCCGCCACGGCTAGAGCCTGCGAAGTCCACTGAGAACCCTTTCGAGCAGGTTGTGGTCTGGTTGTCCCTGGTTAAGCCGCGGCAGATGCAGGCGAACCAGACCTTCGTCGGCCATATCGGCGATCAGCACGCGGGCCACGCCGAGCGGGACCCGCAGCAGTGCGGAGATCTCGGCGACCGAACGGACGGAGTGGCAGAGCACGATGATCGCTTCCTGCTCGGGAGTGAGCAGGGACAAATCATCGCTCATTATGGGGGCCGATGAGACCAGAGTTTCCATCGCGAGGTGGTAGCTCGGCTCGGCCCGGCCCCCGGTGACGGCGTACGGACGGAAGAGAGGCTCGTCCTCGGTCCCGTCACCCCCGAGCATCACCGGATCCTGGAAGTCTGCAACTCAGCGCGGAGGGCAGGAGTGAGCACCTGACCCGCACGCTCCACCAGCAGCGTCATCTGGTACGCGACCAGACCCATGTCGCAGTCGGGCGAGGCCAGCACGGCCAGGCACGACCCGTCGCTGATGGCCATGACCAGCATGATGCCGTGCTGCATCTCGACCACGGTCTGCGTCACGCCTCCGCCGTCGAACACGCGGGACGCGCCCAGCGTCAGGCTCAGCAGCCCGGCCGCGACCGCGGCGAGCTGGTCGGCCCGGTCCGGCGGGAACCCCTCGGAGTTCGCCAGCCGGAGGCCGTCGGTGGAAACCACGACCGCGTGCGCGACGCCTGGTGTTCCGCTGACGAACTCGGTGATCAGCCAGTCGAACCTGCGTGCCTCGTGACTTAGCTCAATCACGAGCCCTCCTCATCAGTACGGCGTCAGTCAATCCGGGGTTGGTCGTTGTCGGGATTACGGGAGCCGGTGTCCGAGATGTCGGCCCGGCCCCGCTGGATCCCCTGCTGGAAGCGCGACATCCGGGCACGGACGAGATCGGCGGACACGTCCGGGCGCGGCGCGGGCGCCGCTGCGGGCGTGGACGGTGCCACCGATCCCGGCACAAGGTTGGCCTTCGGCGTCCTCTTGGGCAAACCCGATGCGGTGATCCCCCCCAAAGAGGGATCGACCACCGCGTCCGCCGCCTGCCAGCCGCTGTCGGCGGTGGACTCCCAGGTGCCGCTCCCGGAAGCATCGCGTGAGGCTTCCGGGGCCTGCGGAGCGCTCTCCACGGGCCCCGGCTGACCGGATCCCGTCGCGGGCCCCTGCGAGCCCGGTGCCTCCGTGGCGGCGATCTCCTGTGCGTCGGGACGGCGGAACCACGCCGACTCGACCGATGCGAAGATCGGCAAGAATTCGTCCCCTCGTTCCAGCGGCGACTCGTGACTGCCCGTCGGCGAGTCCCCTGTCCTGCTGTTCTCCCACCTCTCGGCGCCCTGGCCCGCCGGAGGCGCAGGTGCGGGACCCCGGCCGGCGGGAGCCCCCGATGCCGTGCCCCACGGCGAGAAGGATCCCCGATCCCCTACCGGGCCCGTCGGCGGGCTCGCGGGTCCCGTGGAAGGTGCCGCGGGAGCCCCGGCGTACCCGGACGGCTCCGCATGGCGTCGTACCGGCCCAGCCGACGGCCCGGTGGATGGCCCAGCCGACGGCCCAGTGGACGGCCCGTTCGACGGCCCGTTCGTGCCCGTGGCCGAGCCGGGCGACCTGGAGGGCAGCCCGTTGGGCGGGGCCGAGGACCCGGGTGACCTCGGACCGGTGGACGGCCCCGTCGGCCCCGTGGACGGCCCGACCGGGCCGAGGCCGGGGCCGCCGCTCGGGCCGACCGGCCCGAGGGGCCCGGTGCCCGGACCCGAGAGGCCCATGGCCGGGGAGTACGCCGGACCGGTCGCCCCCGGCACCGGACCGGTCGCCCCCGGCACCGGCCCGGTGTACCCGGACAGGGGCCCGGTGGGCGCGGGGTCCCCGAACGCTCCACGCGGCCCGGGGCGCGCCGGCCTCGCGCCGTTGAAGGCGGGCGAGGCTCCGGTCCCGTTGAACTCGGCGAACGTGGGAGACGACCCGTTGGAGACCGGCTCGGCGGGAGCCTCCCCCTGCGCGCCCCGCTGGGGCTGCACGGGCACCCGCCCGGCCGCCACGCTGATGAGCTGCGGCGGGAAGAGCACCATCGCGATGAGCCCGGCCGAGTCGCCGCGCCGCAGCTGGACGCGGATGTTGTGGCGCAGCGCGAGGCGGCCGACCACGAACAGGCCCATGCGGCGGGACACCGAGACGTCCACCACGGGCGGGTCGGCCAGCCTCCGGTTGACCTCGGCGATCTCCTCCGGCGTCATGCCGATGCCCGAGTCGCTGACCGCGAGCAGGGCGCCGCCTCCCTCGATCATGCTGCTCGACACCACGACCTTGGTGTTGCCCGGCGAGAAGGCCAGGGCGTTCTCGACCAGCTCGGCGACCAGGTGTACCACGTCGTTGGCGGCGTGCCCGGCGACGGCGGAGCTCCTGTGGACCTTGACGCTCACCCGCTCGTAGCCCTCGACCTCCGACAGCGAAGCCCGCACGACGTCGACCAGCTTGGCGGGCTGGCTGCGCTTGCGAGTGGCCTCGTGGCCCGCGAGGACCAGCAGGTTCTCACTGTTGCGGCGCATGCGGGTGGCCAGGTGGTCGAGCTTGAACAGGTCGCCCAGGCGTCCGCCGTCCTGCTCGCCGCGCTCCAGGCCGTCGATCAGCGAGATCTGCCGCTCGACCAGCGTCTGGATGCGCCGCGAGAGGTTGACGAACATCGCGTTGACGTTGCCGCGCAGCTGCGACTCCTCGGCGGCGAGGCGCAGGGCCTGGCGGTGGACCTCGTCGAAGGCGGTGGCGACCTCACCGATCTCGTCGTGGGTGCCCACGATGATCGGCTGGACGTCCGGGGCCGCGGCGGCCTCGCCGGACTCCCGCATGCGCCGGACGACCGCGGGCAGGCGGAACCCGGCGATCTCCAGGGCCTCGGAGCGCAGCTTGCGCAGGGGCCTGACCAGCGAGCGGGCGATCAGGACCGTGGTCGCGAGGACCAGCAGGACCAGCGCGAGGATCAGGACCCCCGCGATGATCGCGTTGCGCCGTTCCCCGGATTCGAGAGCGGAGGCCCGGGCGGCGACCGAGGAGGCCACCCTCGTCTCCACCTGCTGGAGCAGCTGGATGGCCTTGGTGCTGTCGTCGAACCACTGCTTGACGGCCGTGCCGCGCCCGCCTGCCTCGCTCACCGGGAGGTTGCGGCTGGCCAGGGCGATGGCCCATGACTTCGTCAGCTCGGCCCGGATGACCTGGGTGCCACGGAGGGTCTGGGCCAGGAAGCGCCCGTTGTCGGCCCCGGCCTCGCCGTTGAACGTGGTCATCGCGGCCCGCTGCCGCGACCGCGAGGCGATGAACTCCTCAAGGGTGTCGGAGCTGAACCGGTCGCCGCGCGCCAGCGTGCCGATGAGCGTGCCGCGCTGCTGGGACGCCTCCTCCTTGGCGTGGGCCAGGGCGCTGAGGGCGCGTGAGTCGCCGATCAGCCGCGGGTCCTGGTTCGCCTGGCTGATCTCGTCGTGCAGGCGGAGCAAGGATGCCACCAGGTCGGTGTACTTCGCCGGCTGGCCGCCCTTGCGGATGACGGGCATGGTGTCGAGCCGGGTCGAGACCTGCCGGGCGTCCTCGACGGCGCGCACGCCGTACTCGGAGTCGATCTTCCCGAGGTCGTCGCGGACCTTGGCGATGCCGGCGTCCACGGCCTTGCGTTGGTCGTTGAGAGCGGCCCTCTGCTGGCGGGTCGTCTGGAACCAGACCGTCCTGTCGCGTTCCAAACCCAGTTCCAGGCTCAGATCGCGCAGGTGACCGGCGATCACGGCCCCGGCCGCGCTCCTCTGGTAGGCGGCGACGCTGTCGATCGACGACACCACGCGCAGTCCCGCCAGCAGCACGCCGACGACCGTGGGCACGAGGATGAGGGCCGTCAGGCGCGCGGACACCCGCCAGTTGCGGAGCGAGAACCGCGACACGCCGTCGCGGCCGTGCTGGGGGCCGGACCCGCCCTGCCCGCCCGTGTGCTTGCGCCGCTTCGCTCCCGAGCCCGTGCCGGTCTGGAGTGTGGTCTTGGTCCCGGCTTCCATCGTGCTCACCGCCACCCCCCGCGATCTTCCATGCATGGATGACGGCATGGCTGATAACTACATAAGCGGGGACAATTCGACCACAAGGTCATCAATGCCGTTACCAGAACCGGGACACCCGACGTAATTGTTATGAATCCCGCAGCTATCGCGACGTCTCCGGCCTGCCAAGGTCAGCGCAGGGCCGCGAGCACGTGCTCCCGAACCTGCGTCCGCTGCGCGGCGTCGGTGATGGGCCGCCCCGACCTGTCCACCACGTAGAAGACGTCGACCGCCTCCGCGCCGAGAGTCTCCACTCGTGCGGCGCGGACGTCAAGGCTACATTCGCCAAAAGCACGGCCAATTCTCCACAAAAGCCCTGGACGATCATGTGCGCGTACCTCGACGACGGTGGCCGTCTGGGAGGCGTCGTCGACCAGGCTGACCCTCGGCGGGGCCACGGGAACGCGGGCCGGCCGCAGCGATCTCGTACGCCGGGCCAGCCTCTGCTCGATGTCCAGGCGGCCCGCCAGCACCAGGCGCAGATCGGCCTCCAGCGTGGCGGGATCCGGCGGCGTGCCGTACTCGGGCACGACCGAGAACTCGATCACCGCCGTGGACGAGGCGGAGGCGGCGGAGGCCGCGCGCACCACCATGCGGTGGGCCGCCAGCACGCCGGCCGCCCGCCAGAGCAGGCCGGGCCGGTCGGGCGCCACCACAGTGACCGCGCCGCCGTTCACGCGCACCGCGCCACCGCCGTGCCTGGCCAGGGACGCCTGCTGGGGCGACAGCGAGGGAGCGGGCGCGGGCGGTGTGCCGGACAGGGCCGAACGCACCCTGCGCACCAGCTCGGAGACCAGGGACGCCTTCCAGGTGTTCCAGGCGGCCGGCCCGGTGGCGTTGCCGTCGGCGACGGCCAGGGCGGCCAGCAGTTCGAGCACCTCGCGCGAGCCGACCGCCTCGGCGACCCGCGAGATCGTCACCGGGTCGTCGAGGTCGCGCCGGGTGGCGGTCTCGGGTAGCAGGAGGTGGTGGCGGACCACGGTGGCCAGCGTGTCCACGTCGGAGGGTGGCAGGCCCATGCGGGCGCCGATGTCCCTGGCGACGATCTCGCCGGTCGTCGAGTGGTCGCCCGGCCAGCCCTTGCCCACGTCGTGCAGCAGGGCCGAGATGAGCAGCAGGTCGGGGCGGGACACCTCGCGGGTGAACGACGCCGCGCCCGCCGCCGCCTCGATGAGGTGGCGGTCGACCGTGAAGCGGTGGACCGGGTTGCGCTGCGGGCGGTGCCGCACGCGTTCCCAGTCGGGGATGAGCCTGACGATGATCCCCGCCTGGTCGAGCTCCTCCCACACCGGCACGGCCGCGCGCCCGGCGCCGAGCAGCGCAACCAGCGCGTCGCGGGCCTCGTCAGGCCAGGGGACGGGCAGCGCCGGCGACTGGGCCGCGAGCACCGAGACCGTTGCGGGAGCCATCGGCAGCCCGGCCTCGGCGGCGGCCGCCGCCGCCCTGAGCACCAGGATGGGATCGTCCTTGGGGTTGACGCCGCGCGCCAGGACCACTTCGCCGCCGTGCTCCACGACGCCGTCGGCCAGCGGGCGCCGGCCACGGGGCGCGGGCCCCGACAGCAGGCGGTCGACGGTGCGCCAGGTGGCGTCGAACGCGTGGGCGATCGTGCGACCGGCCTCCGCCAGGCGGCGCATCAGGGCCTCGGCGTCCAGCAGGCCGAGCGCCGCCGCGACGGCGTCCTGCTCCTGGAGCACGAGACGGTCGGCGCCGCGGGCCGTGACCAGGTGGAGCCCGTGACGGACGTCCAGCAGGAACTCGTACGCCTCGCGCACACGGGGTCCGGGCGCGGAGGCGACCCAGGCCGCGGCGACGGCCTGCATGGCCTGCACGTCGCGGATACCGCCCCGGGAGTCCTTGAGATCGGGCTCCAGCAGGAAGGCCAGCTCTCCGGACGACTCGGCGCGCTTGTCCGCCGCCTCGCGCAGTTCGGCGAGCCTGCGGCGGGAGTCGGCGCGCCACTCGGCGAGGACGGCCTCACGGGCCGCCCTGGTCAGCTCGGGGTCCCCGGTGACGTGGCGGGCCTGGATCAGCCCGAGCACCGCCTTGAGGTCCTCACGTGCGACCTTGGTGACCTCGTCGACCGTGCGGACCGAGTGGTCGAGCCCGAGGCCGGAGTCCCAGATGGGGTACCAGATGCGGTCGGCGATGCGGGCGACATCGTCCTGACCGTTGTGCAGGAGGACCAGATCGAGGTCGCTTCCCGGGGCGAGCTCTCCTCGCCCGAGGCTGCCGACCGCGACCAGGGCGACACCGGTGCCCGCGAAGGCGGCACCGGTGCCCGCGGCAGGGGCGCCGGGCCCCGTGAGGGAAACACCGGCGCCGCGTTCCTCTCCGGACACGAACCCACTCTTCGCCCCCCCGGGCAGGTTCCGGCCATCCCGTCCGTACGGCTGTGGACACGCCGTGCGGAACAGGTCGGCCAGCCAGCGGTCGATGTCCGCGGCCCGCTCCTTGCGGGCCGCGGCATATGAGCGAGCGTCGCCTCTCATCATCCGGTTAGAGGGCCTCCGGTCCGCGTTCTCCCGTGCGGACCCTGATCACGGTCTCCACGGGGACCGACCAGACCTTGCCGTCACCGATCTTGCCGGTCTGGGCGGCCTTGACGATGACGTCGATGACATCCTCGGCGTCCTCCTCCTCGGCGAGCACCTCCACGCGGACCTTGGGCACCAGGTCGACCTGGTACTCGGCCCCGCGGTAGACCTCGGTGTGACCGCGCTGGCGGCCGTAGCCGCTGGTCTCGCTGACCGTCATGCCCTTGACGCCGAACTGCTCCAGCGCGGCCTTGACGTCGTCGAGCTTGAAGGGCTTGATCACCGCTGTGATGAGCCTCATGCGTCTACCTTCTTCGACACTGATTGGACAGGACCGTTCACCGCGGCGACGCCCGACGCGTGAACGGAGCCGAGGTCGTAGCCGGTCTCGGCGTGGGTGGTGATGTCGATGCCGGTGACCTCGTCCTCTTCAGTGACCCTGAAGCCCATCGTCTTGTCAATGATCTTGCCGATGATCCAGGCGAGGATGAACGAGTAGAGCCCGACGACGACCGGCCCGAGGACCTGGAGCCCTAGCTGCTTCAGGCTTCCGCCGTAGAACAGGCCCTTGCCCTGCTGCTCCAGGAACGGGTAGGCGGCGAAGAAGCCGAGCGAGATGGCACCGAGCGCTCCGCCGACCAGGTGGACGCCGACCACGTCGAGCGAGTCGTCGAATCCGGCCTTGTACTTCAGGCCGACCGCGTAGGCGCAGACGGCTCCGGCGATGGCGCCGATGACGATCGCGGCCCAGGGGTCGACGAAGCCACAGGCCGGGGTGATGGCGACCAGACCGGCCACCGCGCCGGAGGCGACGCCGAGCGTGGTGGAGTGCCCGTCGCGGAGCTTCTCGACCAGGATCCAGGCGCCGGCGGCGACCGCGGTCGCGATCTGGGTGTTCATGAAGGCGAGGCCGGTGGTGCCGTCGACCGCGAGCTCGGAGCCGGCGTTGAACCCGAACCAGCCGAACCACAGCAGGCCCACGCCCAGCAGGACCAGGGTGAGGTTGTGCGGGCGCATGGGATCCTTGCGCCAGCCGCTGCGCTTGCCGAGCACCAGCGCGAGCGCGAGACCCGCCGCACCGGCGTTGACGTGTACGACGGTGCCGCCGGCGAAGTCCTCGATGCCCAGCGAGTTCAACCATCCGCCGGTCTGCCAGACCCAGTGCGCCACTGGGAAGTACACGATCGTGGCCCAGACGACGCTGAAGACGACCCATGCGCCGAACTTGGCACGGTCGGCGATCGCGCCACTGATGAGCGCCACGGTGATGACGGCGAACGTCAACTGGAACGCCGAGAACACCAGGCTTGGCATGCCTGTGCCGTCGTCCTTGGTGGCCGTGTCGACCAGGCTCTGCAGGCCGACGGCGTCGAGCCCGCCGACCACCTTGTCCAGGACACTGTTGCCGTTGTTAGTGAATGCCAGTGAGTGACCGTAGATCACCCACGCGATAGTGACGGTGATGATGCTGACGAACGACATCATCATCATGTTCAGGACACTTTTGGCCCTGGTCATGCCCCCATAGAAGAACGCGAGACCTGGAGTCATGAGCAGCACCAGTGCGGTGGCCGCGAGCATCCAGGCTGTAGTGCCGCTATCGATCTTCATTCGATGCGACCCTCCTTACAAATGGCGTGTGGCCGATTTCTCCCGCAGTGGGCGCTCCAGGGCTTCATTGACCGGCTGCGCACTGACGTTGGGCGAAAGCGTGTTCTTCTGCCGTTTCAGGTCTTGACCTGGTGTGTTTCACGTACGTGAAACTCACGGGCACGATGTTTCGGCCACGTTTCGGAGGGCTCGCCAACTGATACCAGCGGGTCCTTAATTCCACGCCGGGGTGACGGAAGAGCGGTCACGTGACGCCTGAGCAGCGTCACGACCTGCGGTCATGCTCCGGGAGACCCCACGCGCATGACCGCCGAAAAGGGTGAAAAAATCCGAAAAGGTGCACGGAACCACCAAGCGCCGCAGGCGCTCACGCCGCGGTGTGAGCCAGCTTCCGCAAGCGGGCGAGGGCGTCGCGCTCCAGACGGCGCGCGCGGTCGCGGCCGATGCCGTACCGCTCGCCGACCTCGGTGAGCGTGTGCTCGCGCCCGTCGACCAGCCCGTAACGCCAGCGCAACATCTCGCGGGTCTGACCTTCCAGGCCCAGCAGCCAGTCTTCGAGCCGCTCGCGTTCGAGGGTGTCCATGGCCTGCTGCTCGGGGTTGGCCCAGGTGTCGTCGGCGATCATGTCACCGAGCTCGGTCTCGTCCTCGTCGCCCACACCGAGCTGCAGCGACACCGGGTCGGAGGCCCAGCGGCGCAGCTCGCGAACCCGCTCGATCGGCAGCTCAAGGACGGCGGCGAGATCGGCGTCGGTCGGCTCGGCGTCCAGCTCGGCCATCATGTCGCGGCGGACCCGCATCAGACGGGTCATCTGCTCCCCCGCGTGGGTCGGCAGGCGTACGGGCCTGGCCTGCTCGTGGATCGCGCGGCCCACGGACTGGCGGATCCACCACGTGGCGTACGTCGAGAACTTGTAGCCCCGCCGGTAGTCGAACTTCTCTACGGCCCTGACAAGGCCCAGGTTCCCCTCCTGGACCAGGTCGATCAGCGGCATCCCCCTGCCGGAGTACTTCCTGGCCACCGCGACGACGAGCCGCAGGTTGGCCTGGATGAACTCGTCCTTCGCGCGCTGGCCGGACACCGCCAGCCTTTCGAGCTCCTCGTCGGTGGCGTCAGCCGTCTTCGGCTCCGGCTCCCCGCTGTCCAGGAGCTGCTCGGCGAAAAGCCCCGCCTCGATGCGCTTGGCGAGCTCCACCTCCTGGTCAGCGCTGAGCAGGGGCACTCTTCCGATCTCGGCCAGATAGGTGCCGAGCAGATCTCTGTCGGCCACCTGCTGGTCCTGCGTCCGATTCCCCGTCGGCCTTGCCATTCCTATGGCACCTCGTCTCGCCGCGCCCGCCCTGACGTGCGGGTGGAGTCGGCCCCGCAGGCCCTGAATGCCGGCGCGGCGTCCTCTCCCCCTCTTGCCCGAATCAACGTTCGGTCCAAGGCAAAGATTCCCAAAAGAGATACGACCGGAGAATGGTTTCAGCCATCCTCCTCAAGTAGGAGTTCGCACGCGGAAGACTCAGGGACGCATCGAGAAATGGCAGATGAACGCCCGGAAAAAGGCTCAGGGTGATCGAATGGCGGAGATCGCGCCGACGAGCATCGCGCCGACGTCCCCGAGCACGTGACCGCCCTCCACGACCACCCGCCGCCCGCCGGAGACGACCGAATGGACGTCGGAGGCCGTGGCTCCGAACACGACCGTCTCTCCCGCGGACTCGCTGCCCGCCCCGGCCGTGCGCACCGAGTCCAGGCGCACGGACACGAGGTCGGCCCAGGCTCCCGGGACGATGAAACCGGCGTCGGGGTGACCGAGCGAGGTCTGCCCGGCCATCGTGGCCGCGCACAGCAGGTCGGCGGCCGTCCAGTGGCCCCGTTCCCCGGTGATGAGGCGCTCGCCGAGCTCTACCGCCCTCGCCTCCTCCAGCAGGTCGATCATGGCGTTGCTGTCGCTGCCGAGCGTGACCGGCGACCCGGCGTCGTACAGCCGGCGAGCCGGGCCGACGCCGTCGGCGAGGTCCCGCTCGGTGGTGGGGCACACGCAGACGTGGGTCGAGGACCCGCTGAGCAGGGCCACGTCCACGTCGGACACGTGGGTCGCGTGGACGGCGGTCGCGCGCGGGCCGAGGACGCCGTGCTCGTACAGCACCTGCACCGGGGTCGCGCTGTAGGTCTGGACGCAGTGCTCGTTCTCGGTGCGCCGCTCTGAGACCTGCGCGTGCACCGGCGCGGCCCTGCGGTGCCCGAACTCGGCCACCACGGGCATCTGCTCGGGCGGGCAGGCGCGCACGGAGTGGACGGCCCCGCCGACCACGACGTCCTCGGTGCGGACGTACTCGTTCGCCAGGTCGTCCACGCGCTCGGCCCACTGGTGCGCGTCGCCGTCGCCGAAGCGGAGCTGCGTGCCGTTCAGGGGGGCGCCGATGTTCTCGGTGAGGTAGCAGGCGTCCAGCAGGGTGATGCGCAGGCCCGCGTCCCTGGCAGCCTCGATCAGCGCGTGCCCCATCGCGTTGGGATCCTCGTACGGCCGGCCGCGCGCGCCATGGTGCAGATAGTGGAACTCCCCGACGGCGGTGATCCCGGCGAGCGCCATCTCGGCGTAGGTCGCCCTGGCGAGGGCGAGGTAGGTGTCGGGGTCGAGGCTCGCGGCCACGCCGTACATGCGGTCGCGCCAACTGCGGAAGGTCTCGGAACCGGCGTGGGCCTGCCCGCGCAGGGCCCGGTGGAACGCGTGGGAGTGGGCGTTGGCCATTCCCGGCAGGGTGAGGCCCGCCAGCCGCACCGCTTCGTGCGGTGCGGCGACCCCGCGCTCGACCTCGGCGATCCGGTTGCCCTCGATCCGGACGAGCACGCCCTCGACCGCCTCACCGGGATGCAACCAGGCCAGCTCGCACCAGTAGGTCAGGTCGGACACTCCCCCAATCTCTCAGGGAGAAAGTCAACGTTCGTCCTGATATGAGGATCAATTCGTCCAGGTCGTGGGGTGAATGTGCTTTCAGTTCACCGGCCCCGCCGCGGGACGGATCATGATCTCGGTGATGTGGGCGTCGGCGGTCGCGGTCACGGCCGAGACGACGGCGCGGGCCACGGACTCCGGGGCCAGATACTTCCCGGGGTCGTAGTCGCCGCCCTCCTGCCTGCGCACCTCTCGCTGCATGTCGGTGGCGACCCGCCCGGGGTAGACGGTGGTGACGCGCAGGCCGTGGGGCTCCTCCTCCAGCCGGAGGGCGTCGGCGAGTGCCCGGAGCGCGAACTTGGCGGCGGCGTAGGCGGCCCAGCCCGGGTTGGCACGCTGCCCGGAGCCTGAGTTGATCATCACCACGTGGCCTCTGGAAGCGCGGAGCGCGGGGAGGAGCAGCCTCGTGAGGCCCGCGACCGCGGTCACGTTCACCTCGAACGACTCCCGCCAAGCCTTGACGGGCAGGTCGGCGATCACGCCGAGCCTGGCCACGCCCGCGCTGTGGACGAGCACGTCGAGCCGGTCGATGCCGGCGACCGCCTCGGCCACCGCGCGCTCGTCGGTCAGCTCGACCGGCCACGGGCGCGCCCCGAGCTCGTCGCAGATCTCCAGGAGCGCCGTGCTCTCACGCCCGCCCACCAGCAGGTCGTGCGTCGGCGCGAGGCCACGGGCGATGGCCGCCCCAACCCCGCGGGAACCTCCGGTGATCAGCGCGATCGGTCGTCCGCTCATGCGCTTCAGCCTAGGGGCTGCGCCGCTGTGAGATCTTCCTCCACACGCGGCCTTCCCCCGGCGTCGCCCTCAGGGGCGCAGGAACACGCCCGTCTGGTCGGTCATACGCTCGTGCTCCTCCAGCCGGGCACGGGTACGCAGCGGCGCGGCCTCGGCCATCGCCTCCAGCAGCAGCATGGCCAGGGCCAGCGGCGCGGCGTGCGAGTCGCAGACCGCCCTGGCCCCCACCGGCGCCGGCAGCACCTCGTCGGCAGGAAAGGGCACGTCGGCGCGGTCGGCGATGACCGCCGTGCGGAACCCCAGTTCGGCGGCGTACTCCAGCGCGTGCACGGCCTCGGCCGGATAGCGGGGCAGCACGACGGCGAGCAGCCACTCGGACCCGGCCCGGCGCGCGGCGTGCAGGCCCTCGGTCAGCTCGGACCCGCCATGGGTCAGCGGCCGCACGTCGGGATGGATGCGCCGGGCGTAGTACGCGAAGGTCGTCACCAGCCCCGAGGAGCCGCGCAGGCCAAGGACGGGCAGCGGCTCGCACGCCGCGAGCGCCGTGCCGAGCTCCTCGATGCGTCCCGGCAGGCCGTTCGCCCGGACGCCAGGAAGCGCGGAACCGGTAGCGAGCCGGTCGCGGATGGCCGCGAGGTTGCGTATCTCGTGGTCGATCATCTCGTGCAGGAAGCGGGCGCCGCCGGCCTCGCCGTCGCGCGGGGGCCGGTCAGGGTCCGTGGCGCCGTCGCCGCCGACCACGAGAGGGCGGAGCGCCTGGCGGAACTCGGGGTACCCCGCGAAGCCGAGGGTCATCGCGAACCGGGTCACCGACGGCTGGCTCACCCCCGCCCGCTCGGCCAGCTCGACGCTCGAAAGGAAGATCGCGTCAGGCAGGTGCCCGCTCAGGTACTGCGCGATGCGCCGCTGGACGGGCGACAGGCGCCTGCCCTGGACCAGACGTTCGAGCCCGTCCGCCACTTCCACCTCCAGTCCCCGGGGGCAGCCACCCCGTGATCGACAACGCCGGTGGCCGCCTTCCTCATCCCGCCCGCGCCCCGGTGACCTCGGGGCGGGCCGCCGGGGTGAATGGTCGCATTCATCCTGAGGCCCCGAAGGCTACCGCCCAGGTGCGGATGCAGGGGGAAGCCGACGGCCGGAGCATGGTCGCGACCCCGGCAACCAGGCGCTATTCGGGTCATTCACGAATGGCAACCGGTCGGCAACCTATTCCAGACAGGCTGTACGAAGAGCTCGGCCTGACCGCCCGTATGATCCACGCATGAAGCGGGCCTTGATCTGGTTGCACGGCGGCGCGTGGGCTCACCGGCACGCGGGCGGGCGGTCGCGCGAGACCCTGGCCGCTCACAGCCTCGACGTCGTGCCGGTCACCTACCGGCTGAGCGGTGAGGCGACCTGGCCCGCGCAGCTCGACGACGTACGGGCCGCCGCGCGCAAGCTGCGTGCGGACGATCCCGATGTGCGGGTGCTGGTCGGCGGGAGGTCCTCGGGCGCCCACCTGGCGCTCCATCTGGGCCTGCGCGGCGTCGACGCTCCCGACGACGTGGCCGCCGTGATCGCCTGCTCCCCTCCGGTGGACCCGCTGGCCGCCGACTGGCCCGAGTCACGCGTCGAGGGAAGCCCCTGGGCCCGGCTGCTCGGCCATGTCCCCGTCGCCGGGGACGACCTCACCGCGGACGTCACCCCGACCAACCATGTGGGGAACGGCGTGCCCGTGCTGCTCCTCCACGGGGCCGGGGACACCACGGTCCCCCCGACCCAGACGCTCGACCTGGCCAACGCGCTGCTGGCCTCGGGCCACCCCGTGACGGCCTATCTCGCCGCCGGGGACCACGACCTCGACCTGGGCGCGGACGACGTCCGCCAGGTCATCGCCTCGTTCCTGCGGGCTCAGTGACGGACGCCGTACTCCCGGCGGATCTCGTTGGCGGTCTCCTTGATCTGGTCCTGCGTCTGCAGGAGCCGGGCCTCGGCCTCCTCGGTGCGCGCCTCGGCCGCCATGGTCCGGTTGCCGGTGCTCGTGCCGAACCGGCGCTTCGCCCGTGCCTTCAGCTCGCGCATCTTCCACTTGTCCATGAAGCCCATCGCGCTTCGCCTCCCTGATAGCGATCACCGTTCGCTCCCGCACACTCCCCCGAGATTCGCGAATGATGTCCGCCGTGGGTGTCTTGGCAGCTCACAGGGGCCGCGATCACTTCACCCAGTGCTCACTTCTTCACCTCGCGCCCACTTCCTCGCCCGGCGCTCACTTCTTCACCCGGCGCTCGCCGGCCCAGGCCGAGGGCAGATCGTGGCGGCCGGAGACGAACTCCTGGATGCTGATCTTGACCCTGATCGCCGGTCGGCGCCAGCGGTTCTCGCGGTGGACGGCCTTGGCCATCTTCGCCGGTCTCGGCCTGCGCGACCCCGGCGCGAAGAACCAGTGGGCCCACGGCGATCCGGGACGCGCCAGCCGTATCGCTCCGGCGATCAGCAGGATCGGCGCGAACAGGCCCGCGAGGCCGGTCCAGATCTTGCCCTTCAGCAGGGTGACGACCGCGAGCACGAGGTTGACGACCAGGAGGAGGACCGCCGTCCACCGGCCGCTCGGGGACGGGTCGGGCGCCTCCCAGCCGAGGGGCCGCAGACCCAGCAGCAGGAGCAGCGTCACCGCGATCGCCACGAACACCGCGTCGACCGAGGTGCGCCCCTCCTCGGACCAGTAGACGTCCCTCAGGTGCAGGATCAGGGCGAACTCGTCCAGCACCAGGGCGGCTCCCACCCCGAACACGGCCGCCGTCATGGCGTACCACCCGGGTGACAGGCCGGCGGTGACCAGGCCGGCGACGCCGCCGAAGAGCATGAGCACCACGCCGAAGACCACGTGGTGGACGTGGACGTCGCCGACGTTGACGTTGCGGAACCATCCGACCCTCGCCCGGATCAGCCGGACGTTGAGGCGCGTGAACAGGAACGTGACGATCAGCGCCGTCAGGAAGCAGAACAGCGGCAGCCTTCCGCTGTCGATGATCCGCTCGTGAAACCAGATTGCCACAGGCATCCCCCAGTACCGATGCTACGGTCCCGCCGGGAGTGATCCCCCGGCCGAAGGGCGCCGACGCCTGCGAGGGGAAGGGACATACCGGGCCAGGGGTGATTGAGGGGCAGGTCAGGGGTCGGCCTCAGGCCAGGAAGGCGCGCAGGAGCGCGGCCGTCCCCTCCAGATGCTCCACGACGGCCTTCCTCGCGGCCTCCGGGTCGCCCGCGAGGATCGCGGCGACCATCGCGGCGTGCTGCGCACCCGAGTGGTCGATGTTGGGCCCGAGCACGGGGATGGCGTTGAGTAAGTCGGTCACCCGCAGCCGGGCGTCCGCGCCGGCCGCCGCCAGCAGGGCCGACCCGGTCAGCTCGGCGATCGAGAGGTGGAAGGCCGTGTCGAGCCGCCGGTAGTCGGCGGGCGCCGCGTCGTTGACGTCCGCGAGGCGGCGTTCGAGCGTCGCCTTCTGCTCCTCGGTGAGGTCCATGGACGCGAGGACCTGCGCGGCGCCGCACTCGATCGCCATGCGGAAGGTCAGCGCGTCGGCGAGGTCGGAGGCGCCCATCTTGTTGACGGCCCTGCGCAGGTCACCCTGGCCGGGGTGCGGCGGCTCGTACACGACGAAGGCTCCCCCGTAACGGCCGCGCCGTACGTCGAGGTAGCCGGCGTCCTGGAGCGCCCGGATCGCCTCCCGGAGCGTGACCCGGCTGATGCCGAGCTGGACGGCGAGGTCACGCTCGGCGGGGAGCTTCTCGCCGGGGCCGACCACGCCGAGCTTGATCGCCTGGAGCAGCCGCTCCACCGTCTCCTCGAAGGCGTTGCCCGCGCGGACGGGCCGAAGGAGCGCGACGAGCTGGGGCTCGCCCATCACTTCCCCCCTAGACCGGCTCCAATGGTTCGAGATTAGTCCATTCGACGGCTCAGGTGGCCCGAACCGTTGACGCGGGACGGTCGCTGGTGCTTGCATGCCAATGGTCTGTTTCCAGACTTTTGCGGGAGGGAAGTGCCGTGCTCACCGTCGACCAACTGCGTGAAGAGGTGTCCGCCGGGCGGGTGGACACCGTGCTTCTGGCCATCGTCGACATGCAGGGACGCCTCCAGGGCAAGCGGTTGTCCGCGCGGTACTTCCTTGAGGAGGTGCTGGAGCACGCCGCCGAGGGATGCAACTACCTCCTCGCCGTGGACATCGACATGAACACCGTCGACGGTTACAGCATGTCGTCATGGGAGCGCGGCTACGGCGACTTCGTGATGAAGCCCGACCTGTCCACCCTGCGCCGGGTGCCCTGGCAGGAGGGCACGGTCATGCTGATGGCCGACCTGCTCTGGGAGGACGGCTCCGACGTCACCGCCTCCCCCCGCCAGATCCTGCGCGGGCAGCTCGCGCGCCTGGCCGAGCGCGGATGGGCGGCCTACGTCGGCACCGAGCTGGAGTTCGTGGTCTACAACGACAGCTACGAGAACGCCTGGTCCAAGGCCTACCGCGACCTCACGCCCGCCAACCAGTACAACGTCGACTACTCGCTGCTCGGCGGCGCCCGCGTCGAGCCCCTGCTGCGCCGGATCAGGCTCGGCATGGAGGGCGCGGGGATGTACGTCGAGTCGGCCAAGGGCGAGTGCAACCTTGGGCAGCACGAGATCGCCTTCAGGTTCACCGAGGCGCTCGCCACCTGCGACAACCACTCGATCTACAAGAACGGGGCCAAGGAGATCGCCGCCCAGGAGGGCATGTCGATCACCTTCATGGCCAAGCCGAACCAGCGTGAGGGCAACTCCTGCCACATCCACATCTCCCTGCGTACGGCCGGCGGCGATCCGGTCATGGCGGGAGACGGCGGGCACGGGCTGTCGAAGCTCGGGGAGCACTTCATCGCGGGCCAGCTCGCCGCCATGCGCGAGCTCACGATGCTCTACGCGCCCAACATCAACTCGTACAAGAGGTACGTCCCCGGAAGCTTCGCCCCGACGGCGGTCAAGTGGGGTGTGGACAACCGCACGTGCTCGCTGCGGCTGGTCGGGCACGGGCCATCGCTGCGCGTCGAGAACCGCGTGCCGGGAGGGGACGTCAACCCCTACCTGGCGGTGTCGGCGCTGGTCGCGGCGGGCCTGCACGGCATCGAGAACGAGCTGCCGCTGGAGGAGGCGTACGGCGGCAACGCCTATGCGGCGGACGCCGAGACCGTGCCGGCCACGCTTCGCGAGGCGCTCTCCCTGTGGGAGAGTTCGAAGATCGCCAAGGACGCGCTGGGCGAGCAGGTCGTCGAGCACTACGCGAACAACGCGCGGGTCGAGCTGGCCGCCTTCGACGCGGCCGTCACCGACTGGGAGCTTTTCCGGGGATTCGAGCGGATGTGACATGAAGATCATCAACCCTGCCACCGAGGACGTGCTCGCCGACGTCGAGCTCGCCGACCTGGCCGAGACCGACCGCGCGGTGGAGCGTGCCAGGAAGGCGTTCCCCGCCTGGCGCGAGGTCGCGCCCGGTGACCGCGCGCGGCTGCTCCGCCGCTTCGCCGACCTCGTCGACCAACACGGCGACGAGCTGGCCGGCCTGGAGCTCGCCAACGCGGGCCATCCGATAGGCAACGCCCGCTGGGAGGCGGGCAACGTCCGCGACGTGCTGCACTTCTACGCGGGGGCGCCGGAGCGCAACCACGGCAAGCAGATCCCTGTGGCGGGCGGGGTGGACATCACGTTCGCCGAGCCGCTCGGCGTCGTCGGGGTGATCGTGCCGTGGAACTTCCCCATGGTGATCATGACCTGGGGGGCGGCCCCGGCGCTCGCGGCCGGCAACACCGTGATCGTGAAACCCGCCGAATGGACCCCGCTGACGGCTTTGAGGCTGGCGGAGCTGGCCCTCGAAGCCGGTCTCCCCGAAGGGGTGCTCCAGGTGCTGCCTGGAGCAGGGGAGGTCACGGGGGCCCGGCTCGTGGAGCACCCCGGCGTCAACAAGATCGTGTTCACCGGGTCGACCGAGGTCGGGAAGCTGATCGCCGCAAGGGCCGCCGAGAACGTCAAACGGCTCACTCTGGAACTCGGCGGCAAGAGCGCCAACGTGGTCTTCGCCGACGCCGACCTGGAGCAGGCCGCTGCGAGCGCCCCCTCGGCGGTCTTCGACAACAGCGGGCAGGACTGCTGCGCGCGCTCGCGGATCCTGGTGGAACGCCCGGTGTACGAGGAGTTCCTCGACCGGCTCGGCGCGGCCGTCGGGGGGCTGACGGTGGGCGATCCGCGCGATCCCGGCACCGACATGGGCCCGCTGATCAGCGCCGAGCACCGCGAGCGGGTCGCGTCGTTCGTCACCGCCGCGCCGCGCTTCCAGGGCTCGTGCCCGTCCGGCCGGGGATTCTGGTTCCCCCCGACCGTGCTGACCCACGACTCGCTGGACGACCGCGCGTTCACGGACGAGATCTTCGGGCCGGTCGTGAGCGTGGTCCCGTTCGAGGACGAGGCGCAAGCCGTACAGATCGCTAATAACACGAAATATGGTCTTTCGGGGTCTATCTGGACCCGGGACGTGGGACGGGCCCTCCGGGTGGCCCGCGCGGTCGAGGCGGGGAACCTCTCGGTCAACTCCCACTCCTCCGTGAGGTACTGGACGCCCTTCGGCGGGTTCAAGCAGTCCGGCCTCGGCCGGGAGCTCGGACCGGACGCGCTGGCCGCCTTCACCGAGACCAAGAACGTCTTCATCGCCCACTGAGCCACAGGGCTGAAGTTCCACGACTGATTCGAGCACCAGGGAGTTCGTCACTATGCAACGTCTGCGGGACCGCGTCGCCGTGATCACGGGGGCGGCGGGCGGCATCGGCCTCGCCACGGCTCGCCGCTTCGCCGAGGAGGGCGCGAAGGTCGTGTGCGCCGACCTCGACGAGGAGGGCGGCGCCAAACTGGCGGACGAGGTGGGCGGCTTGTTCGTCCGTACCGACGTCACCAGCGAGGAGGACGTCAGCCGGATGTTCGAGACGGCCTTCGAGACCTACGGCAGCGTGGACGTCGCCTTCAACAACGCGGGAATCTCGCCTCCCGACGACGACTCGATCCTGACCACGGGCATCGAGGCCTGGCGGCGCGTTCAGGACGTCAACCTGACCAGCGTGTACCTCTGCTGCAAGCACGTCATCCCGTACATGCGGCGGCAGGGCAAGGGCTCGATCATCAACACCGCGTCGTTCGTGGCGGTGATGGGGTCCGCGACGTCCCAGATCTCCTACACCGCCTCCAAGGGCGGCGTGCTCGCCATGTCACGCGAGCTGGGCGTCCAGTTCGCCCGCGAGGGCATCCGGGTCAACGCGCTGTGCCCGGGGCCGGTCAACACCCCGCTGCTGCAGGAGCTGTTCGCCAAGGACCCCGAGCGCGCCCAGCGGCGCCTGGTCCACATCCCCGTGGGCCGCTTCGCCGAGGCCTCCGAGATCGCCGCCGCCGTCGCGTTCCTCGCCTCGGACGACGCGAGCTTCATCACCGGTGCCGAGTTCCTGGTGGACGGCGGCATCTCGGGCGCCTACGTGACCCCGCTGTAGCCCATGCCGCGACCCGTCATCGGCATCACCTGCTACGTCGAGCCCGCCGCCTTCACCGTGTGGCGGATGCCGGCCGCGCTGCTGCCGTACACCTACGTGGAGCACGTCGTGAGGGCGGGAGGCCAGCCGGTCATCCTGCCCCCGGCGGGCGACCCCGCGCCACTGGTCGAGCGGCTGGACGGCCTGATCGTGGCGGGCGGCGGCGACGTCGACCCTGGCAGGTACGGCGAGCCGCCGCACGACCAAACCGGATACATCCGGAAATTTCGTGATGATGCGGAGTTTGAGCTGGTCGGCGCGGCACTGGAGGCGGAGCTGCCGTTCCTCGGCATCTGCCGGGGCCTCCAGGTCCTGAACGTGTCGCTCGGAGGCAGCCTCCACCAGCACCTGCCCGACGTGGTGGGACACAGCGGCCATTCCCCCGCGCCCGGCGAGTTCGGCCACCTGCCCGTACGGCTGACGCCCTGCAGCAGGGTCGCCGACGTGCTGGGCGCCGGGGAGGCCACTGCCGCCCACTACCACCACCAGGCGACCGACCGCCTCGGCGAGGGGCTCACGGTGTCCGCGACCTCGGACGACGGCACGGTGGAAGCGGTGGAGCTCTCCGAGCACCCCTTCGCGCTCGCCGTCCAGTGGCACCCTGAGGCGGGCCAGGAAGGTCATCTTTTCGAGGCGCTGGTCGCCGCCGCGACGAGCGGCCGGTCTTGGTAAGGTGAGCGGGAACACCGATGATCCCGTGCGGGAGAGCGTCCTGACATCCGGCCAGGACCCCTGAAGGAGCAAGTCCTCCCCGCGAACCTCACAAGGCAAAGGACCGTACGGGCAAGGTGATCTCTGGAAAGCAGGCTCTCTCCACGGGGCCTCGCCGAAGGTGAAAGTCCGGTAAAACCCGGGCGAAACTCTCAGGCACCGATGACAGAGGGGGAGGATGCTCTCATCCAACCCTGTCTGAGGTGCGCATCATGTCCAGACCCACACCGCTCCGCGAGGTGCACGAGAGCCTCGGCGCGACGCTCACCGACTTCGCCGGCTGGCTGATGCCGCTGCGCTACGGCAGCGAGTCCGCCGAGCACAACGCCGTGCGTACGGCCGCCGGGCTCTTCGACCTCTCCCACATGGGCGAGATCTTCGTCATCGGTCCTGAGGCGGGCCAGGCGCTGGACCACGCGCTGGTCGGCCACCTGTCCGTGCTCGAACCGGGCCGCGCCCGCTACACCATGATCTGCGCCGCCGACGGCGGCGTGCTGGACGACCTGATCGTCTACCGCCTTGGCACCGAGGAGTTCCTCGTCGTGGCCAACGCCTCCAACTACGAGCGGGTGGCCGCCGAGCTGACCGAGCGGGCCCAGGGGTTCGACGCCGAGGTCGACGACCGGTCCGACCGCTACGCGCTGATCGCCATCCAGGGCCCCCGCGCCCAGGAGATCCTCAGCTCGCTCACCGATGCCGATCTGCCCGGCCTGAAGTACTACGCGGGGCTGCCGGGCACCGTCGCCGGAGCCGAGGCCCTCATCGCCCGCACCGGGTACACGGGCGAGGACGGTTTCGAGCTCTTCGTCGCCGCGCAGGACGCCGCGCCGCTGTGGCAGGAGCTCACCAAGGCGGGCGACGCGTACGACCTGCGCCCCGCCGGGTTGTCCGCCCGCGACACGCTTCGCCTCGAAGCGGGCATGCCGCTGTACGGCAACGAGCTGAACGCCGGGCTGACCCCCTTCGACGCCGGCCTCGGCCGGGTCGTGAAGTTCGACAAGCCGGGCGACTTCGTCGGCCGTGCGGCGCTCGCGCCGCTGAAGGACGTCCCTCCGCGACGGCGCCTCACCGGCCTGGTCGCGCGGGGCCGCCGAGTGCCGCGCCACGGCTACCCCGTGGTGCTGCTGACTGACGGCACCGTCGTTGGAGAGGTCACCAGCGGCGCGCCCTCGCAGTCACTCGGCAAGCCGATCGCGATGGCCTACGTGGACATCAACGTGTCCGAAGGACTCGCGGTCGACATCCGTGGTAGCCATGAACCGGTCGACGTGGTTGACCTTCCTTTTTACCGGAGGAGCATGTGAGCAGCATTCCCGAGGAGCTCAGCTACACCAAGGAGCACGAGTGGGTGGCCGGGCTCGACGACGGCCTCACCGTGACCGTGGGCATCACGGCGTTCGCCGCCGATGCGCTGGGTGACGTCGTCTACGTCCAACTGCCGGAGACGGGTGCCACCGTCGAGGCTGGGGACGCCATCGGAGAGGTCGAGTCGACCAAGTCCGTGAGCGACATCTACGCCCCGGTGACGGGCGAGGTCGTCGAGGTCAACCAGACCGTCGTGGACGACCCCTCCCTGGTCAACTCCGACCCGTACGGCGAGGGCTGGCTGTTCCGCGTGCGCATCGAGGGAACCCCCGAGGATCTCCTCACCCCCGAGGAGTACACCACCGTCACGACCGCCGAGTCCTGACGGTCCTGACAGTTCTCACGGTCCTGTCACCGCGCGTCCTCACCCCGGCGAGCCCCCGCGCTCGCCGGGCCCCCGCACAACCCCTTCCGAAGGGCCGAGATCCATGGCGATCAGCGTCTTCGATCTGTTCAAGATAGGCATCGGGCCGTCGAGCTCGCACACCGGCGGGCCCATGGCGGCGGCGCACAAGTTCGTCCGGGGGCTCGACGGCGACGGGTTGCTGGAGAAGACGGCCCGGGTGGAGGTCATCCTCTACGGTTCGCTCGGACTCACCGGCAAGGGCCACGGCAGCGACAAGGCCGTCCTGCTGGGGCTGTCGGGCGAGAAGCCCGAACTGGTGGATGTGGACACCATCGACGACCGGCTCGCGCGGATGCGCTCCACCGGCACCGTGAATCTGTACGGCTCGCATGAGATCCCGTTCGTGATCGGCGAGGATCTCGTCTTCGAGCGCAAGATCTCACTGCCGCACCACCCGAACGGCATGCGCTTCACCGCCTTCTCCCCCGAGGGCGAGTCCCTCCGCGAGAAGATCTACTACTCGGTCGGCGGCGGGTTCGTCGTCGACGAGAACGCCACCGGAGCCGACCGCATCAAGGCCGACGACACCGAGCTCCCCCACCCGTTCACCACGGCGGCGGAGCTTCTCAAGCACTGCTCCGACACCGGCCTGTCGATCTCCGGGCTGATGTTGGAGAACGAGAAGGCCTTCGGCCGCACCGAGGACGAGATCCGGGCCGAGCTGCTCCGGCTCTGGCAGGTCATGGCCGACTGCGTACGGCGCGGCAGCGCCAAGGAGGGCGTGCTCCCGGGGGGCCTCAAGGTCAGGCGGCGGGCCAACCAGCTGTTCCGGCGCCTGCAGAGCGAGTCGCCCGAGAAGGACCCGCTCCAGACGATGGACTGGGTCACGCTGTTCGCCCTCGCCGTGAACGAGGAGAACGCGGCGGGCGGCCGCATCGTGACCGCGCCCACCAACGGCGCCGCCGGCATCATCCCGGCCGTACTGACCTATTACGACCGGTTCACCCCGAAGGCCGACGACGAGGGCATCATCCGGTTCCTGCTCACAGCCGGGGCGATCGGCGTGCTGTTCAAGGAGAACGCCTCGATCTCCGGGGCCGAGGTCGGCTGCCAGGGCGAAGTGGGCTCCGCCTGCTCGATGGCCGCCGCCGGGCTCACCGAGGTCCTCGGAGGCACGCCCGAGCAGGTCGAGAATGCCGCCGAGATCGGCATCGAGCACAACCTCGGCCTGACCTGCGACCCGATCGGCGGCCTGGTGCAGATCCCCTGCATCGAGCGCAACGCGGTCGCCTCCATCAAGGCCATCGCTGCGGCCCGCATCGCCCTGCGCGGCGACGGCCGCCACTTCGTCTCCCTGGACAAGGCCATCAAGACCATGCGCGACACCGGCCGCGACATGCTCGACAAGTACAAGGAGACCAGCCGCGGCGGCCTCGCCGTCAACGTCATCGAGTGCTGACCCGGCGCCACGACGGCGCCCGTATCTCCCTGCCGGCAACCGTCGTCCGTGGCCACTGCCCCTTTCTTTCGTCCTGACCGCTTCATCCCAGGGGCCGTACTCAGACGCGAGAGCCCGCCCGGCCACCGAGGCCTATTGCAAATTACGGGCACGTCCTCTGCCCCTGAGTAGACGGAGACAGGTATGAAGGCGGCGATGGTGGCGGCCATGGTGCTCCTGGGGGCGGCCGCCTGCACCTCTCCCGCTCCCGAGCGGACGACCGCGCTCGCGACACCCACCCCGGTCCGGACGAGTACGTCGGCCTTTGCCACCACCGATCCTCAGGCGAAGGTCGTGCGGATCCCCTCCGTCGGCGAACGCCCCTGGGTGGTCGGCACGCTTCCCGACGGGCGTCCCCTCGTCGGCAGGGGCCGTCATCGATTCCAGCCGGGCCGCGTCGACATCCTCGACCCGGCGACAGGCCGCAGCTCCCTCCTAGTCCAGGACGCACCCGATACCGAATCGTTCACGGTCCTCGCCGCGGCGGACGGCTCCTACGTGGCAAGGCTCCTCGGAAACGACGAGCCGGGCGGCTGGGAACTGGAGGTGATCGACCTGCGCACCGGACGAGCCAGGACTGTGGTGGACACCTGGCAAGAATCGGCCTGGCAGTGCGGCAACGGCTGGGACTATCCCCGCGACCTTCAGTTGCATCAGGGCCTGCTCTACTTCTCCCGATGCGTCACCACCGGTACCGGGGACGTGGGGGTCTTCCGCATCGACCCTGGCCACGGCACCCCCGGGCTGTGGCGGCGCGGGCTGTACGACCTCACCTGGCAGAGCGACGGTTTCCTGGCCAGATCACCCGTCGTGTCAGGCGACGCGTTCACCGGGTCGTTGGCCCGCTTCGCCCCGGACGGCACGCGGCGCGGTCTTCCCGTTCTGGCCGCCTACCTCCAACCGGAGGACGTCGACAACCTTCACCGACTGGAGTACGCGGACGGCACCGCCGCCGTACTGAGCCCACGCGCCAAGGGCGTCTCGACGCAGAGCCACTTCGCGGTGTGGCGCGAAGGCCAGGCCGCGTGGCTCCTCGACGTCCGGACACGCACTGCCACGCGCCTCCCCGGCCGGCGGATCACCGAGGCGTTCTTCCCCTCCCCCGGCTTCCTCCAATGGCACGCCGACGACGACGACCACGCCGTGGACCTACGAACCCTCCACTGACAGCCTCGGTCACAGACAGGGGGCTCTCCCTCGTAACGGTTAACGCCGCTGGGTGGTGATGCCCGCATGCTTGACGCCGGTTGGGAACGCCGACCACTCGCCGCGACGCCGCGTGCCGAACGGTGTGGTTCCGGTGCACCGCGAAGCGCTCCGTTATATCCCCGACTAGGTCGGGAGGAACTTGGAGGGATGTTCCTGGGTCGATGACTTTAGCTGGAGGTATGCGATATACAGAACAACGGAACGGCGCCGGGTGTCCTGCGTGAACGCGGCAGTCGCGGCCTGCCATGCGATGAACTGTATCGACAGTTGCTCAACCCATAATTTCCCACCGGCCTACGGCACATTTACCCCCTACCTCTATTCAATGCGGCCGCCCTCTTCCATCCCGGTATTGCGTTCGCAGATCTGATCTGCGAACGCAATACCGGGACGAACACGACGCAGAAGGATATCCGCTCCGGCCAATGATCGCTGCTCGTGTTCACGCACGACTGCCGGCGAGAATCAAGTACGTTGCGGAGCCGCTTCTACGGGCGATTTCGTAGGCACCAATCCTCACGCCCCGCCGCCCGTGGCTCAACTGGATTGGGTTGCGTTCCGGCCGGTCCAATGCCCCCAAGCAAGTTCCCACGAGGACGGTGGTTCGTACTAGATCGGGCGACGTGGGCAGACCGGTACCGCTCCCCGGTAACGCCCGTTCAGTACGGCCATGACCTTACTCCGCCTAAGCCGGATGGTACCAATTTTGACAGTTAACCCTGATGCGACAATTTGGATTTAATGCACTTAATGCCCGGCTATTGCGGACGGGAATTGGGTTGCGGAAGAGTTCGACTTGTGAAACCATTCGCACAGGAGTTCGAGTCTCTTGGGGGTGGGGTGTGACGGACTTCTCCGAGCGTGGCCGATCACACCTATCCAGGCCGGGTGTCCTGGGCCCCGAGTGGTGGGCGGCGGCGGTCGCGCGTTCCTCCGGTTGGTCCAGCGACGGCTCCACCGCACACGACTTCTCCCTGCAGGAGGACTCTCCCGACCCCAGCCTCCTCGACCGAGACCAGCACACCCCAGGCCCACATGACCGGGCCCCGAATCCTCCAACCCCGCATGACCGCGAGCCGTATGGCCAGGATCTAGGTGATCCAGAGCGCGGTGGCGTGGGGGACGGCTCTACTGGTACCGACGACCAGGCGGATGCCGGCGGCCCAGAGGACGCCGGCGACCCGGCGGATGGTGGGGATGGTGGTCGGGCGTCGTGGGTGCTGGTAGGGCGGGTGCGGGAGGCCGCGGAGGCGTTGGCGGTGGCGCCGGTGCCGGAGTCGCCGGCGATCTGCGCGGCAGAGGTGGAGGATCTGGTGTTCGCCCGGGATCGGCTGACCTCGGCGATCGCGGCCCGGGTGGGGCGGGTGCATGCGTCGGGCGAGGCCAGGGCCCAGGGGCATGCCTCGACCAAGACGTGGTTGCGGTCGGGGTGCGGGATGAGCATGCCCGCCGCCGGGCACCTGGTCTGCCTCTCGTCGGAGCTCGCGCGGCTGCCGGTGGTGCGGGAGCGGTTCGCCTCGGGAACCCTTCCCGAGGGGATGGTGTCGGCCATCTGTGCGGCCACCGCGCACCTGAACGACGAGCAGACGCAGGTGGCCGAGCCGATCCTGGTCAGCCTGGCCGATGAGGCGAGTCCGGGCGAGGTGGCCAAGGCGGGCCGTTACCTGCGCGAGGTGCTCGTCCCCGACGCGACCGCCACCGAGGCCGAAGCCGATCACGCCGCCCGGTTCCTCATCGTGCGCCCCAGCGCGACCGGTGGGATGGAAGGGGAGTTCCAGCTCCCGCGTGAGGCCGCCGCGCGGCTCAAGACCCTGCTGGACACCTACGCCCGGCCCCGTACCGACGGCGACGACCGCCCCTTGCGCGTCCGCAACGCCGACGCCTTCATCGCCCTGCTGGAGCAGCAGATCACCACCGAACTGCTGATCCTGGTCAACGCCGCCTCCCTCCCCGACGACCCGCTCCACCCGTCGTCAGAGGCTCACGGCGCCCGGACAGCGGGCAGCGTGCAGGCGAAGGACGGCGACACCCCGCACCCGCAGACCTGGCACGCCAAAACCAGGTACAAACCCGCACCTACCGATCCGGCCGGACCTTTCCATGCGGAGCCTGCTGGAAGTCGGAGGTATGTGGACTCTGCTGGGTGTGGCGGGTCTGTGGAGGAAGAACAACCTGCCCAGCGTGTCCGGCGACGGCCTGCCGGGGCCGACGATGATATGTGCGGCAGGTGCGGGCAGCGGGCCGATCGAAGCCTCCCCGCCATGCTGCCGGCCACCGGGCAACTGCTACCCGCTGGTGACATCCACCGGCTCGCCCGCACCTCCACCCTGATACGAATCGTGATGAACGCCGACGGCCAAGTGCTGGACATGGGGCGCAAAGTACGACTCGCCACCCCCAGCCAACGCCGAGCGGTCATCGCCCGATACGCGACCTGCTGGGTCGAAGGCTGCCCGCTGCCCGCCACCATGTGCCAGATCGACCACGCCCACAGTTGGACCCACGGCGGACCCACCGACCTCAAGAACCTCGGACCCGCCTGCCAGTTCCACAACCGCGACCGCTACCGCCACCCCGACCGCTACCAACGCCGCCGCACCGGAAAAGACCGCTGGACCTACACCTACCTCGGGCGCAGCCAAAGCCAACAGCACCATGAAGACGCTGCTCGACCCCACCCTCGGACATGACGGTGCGACAGGGATTCCATCCCGGGTCACGCTCACCGTGCGCATCATCGCGGTACTCCGTCGTAGTGCGCCGGACACCCGAACCATGGTCTGGGCATGCGCGCCACTCGCCACTCGCTACTCGGCAAGATCCGCCCCTAGGTCAGCCCGAAGCCATCGCGTTCACGAGGTCGGCGGTGCGGACGACTTGCGCGAAGCCGCCGTGGTGGAGGTTGGCGGCGGTGGCGCGGGTGAGTTCCTCGGCCGTGACGACCTCGCCGTCGGGGCCGATGGCGTCGAAGGTGTGCATGGCGTCGATCGGGTACAGCACCCGGTAACCGAGGTTGCCGCCCATGCGGGCCGTGGTCTCGTTGCACATGTTGGTCTGGATGCCGACGATGACGATCTGTCCGATCTCGCGGTCGCTCAGCCATTCGTGCAGGTTCGGCTCCCCGTAGAACGCGGAGTTGACCGACTTGGTGACCAGAAGGTGCCCTTGGTCAGGTCCCAGGGCCTCCCCCACGAGGTCCTTCAGTTCGTTACCCGGCGTGCCGGGTGCCAGCGGTGAACCCGGCGTTCGCGAGTCGTGCCGTACCACCACGACCGGGCGCCGCCGCGCGCCCCACTCCCGGATCAGCGCCGCGATGTTCTCCTCCGCCGCCGGGTTGTCCCGCCGCCCCCAGTACGCGTCCTCGAAGGCCTTCTGCACGTCGATGACGATCAGCGCGGCGTTCTGCTCGATGTGAATGTCGCTCATGACGCCAAGCCTCGCCCGGCCGGGCGTACGCATGCGAGCGGCAGAAATGTCATTGTGCGGTACTTTCCTGCCATGCGCACCGTGGCGACCCTCCTCTACGACGACATGCGGGCCTTCGACTACGCGGTCATCGCCGAGGTCTGGGGCATGGATCGTACGGACGGCGGGGTGCCCGCCTTCGAGCTGCGCCGCTGCTCGGCGGACGGCCGGCCCGTACGGATGCACCCGGGCGCGCTGGTCGAGGCGACGCACGACCTCGACGGCCTGGCCGGTGCGGACCTGGTCCTGGCACCCGGCCGGGAGGACCCCAGCGCCCCCGTACCGGATGAGATCGCCGAAGCGCTCCGCGCGGCGCGTACGGCTGGGAAGACGGTCGCCTCGCTCTGCGCGGGGGCGTTCGTGCTGGCGGCGGCGGGCATCCTCGACGGCCGCCGGGCCGTCACCCACTGGCGGTTCACCGAGCGGCTCGCCCGGGACCATCCGGACATACTCGTCGTACCGGATGTGCTGTTCATGGAGGACGACGGGGTGTGGACCGCCGCCGGGACGGTCGGCGGGGTCGACCTCTGCCTGGAACTGGTCCGAAGGGCGCATGGCGCGGCCGTGGCCAACACGATCGCCCGCCGTATGGTCACCGCGGCCCACCGCGACGGTGGCCAGGCGCAGTTCGTGGAACGGCTGGTGCCCCGGGTGCCCAGCGCTAAGTCGGTCATCACCACCACGCTGGAGTGGGCCCGCGGCCACCTCGAACGGCCACTCACCGTCAGCGACCTGGCGAGACACGCCCGTACGGCGCCGCGTACCTTCGCCCGCAACTTCGTCGCGCTCACCGGCACCACGCCCGCGCAATGGCTGATCAGGCAGCGCGTCGCCGAGGCGCAGCGGCTACTGGAGACCACCGAACTGTCTGTCGAGCAGGTGGCCACACGGTGCGGCTTCGGCACGGCGACGATGCTCCGCCGCCACTTCACCCGAATCATCGGCACAGCCCCGAGCCGGTACCGCCGCACCTTCGCTCACACCTGACCGGATGCGCCCGCGCTACCGCGTGCGCAGCAGTTCAAGGCCGAGCCGGACGCCGCCGATCGCGATCAGCGCGCCGTGCGCGATGCGGAGCGCGGGCGGGGCGAAGAACTGCGGGAGGAACAGGGCGAACCCGGCGGCGAGGGGCACGGCGCTCCAACGTGCCAGCGTGCCCGAGCGCCAGATCGCGACGGCGGCCATCGTCACGCCGACGGCCAGCAGCACGAGTCCGGCCCCGAACAAGGTGATCGCCGCGGGAAGGTAACGGAATTCTTCGACGAGTCGCAGCAGTGATGCGCTGCCGTCCTGGACAGCTCGGTGACCGATGACGTTCGCGCCGAAGACTTCGGCACCGTAGTAGGGAAGGGTCAGTCCCGCGCCGATCCACGTCACCACGAGCGCGTGAAGAGTGCGGCGCTGGTTCAGCACCAGATGGAGTGCCAGCAGTCCCAGCGTGAGCAGGACGAACCCGACGACGGCGAACAGATGGGACGCGATCCAGGCCGACGAGGCCATCGCCACCGCACCTGCCAGGGACGACTCGTCGGAGTACGGCCGCACCAAGGGATAGGCGAGGAACAGGACGCCGGCGACCGCGAGGGCCGCGGCCCCCATGCGGGGACGGGGAAGTGCGGGGGCGGAGACGTTCACGAGTGTCGTTCCTATCGGGAGGGGTGGGAGCTTCCATTCACGCGCTCTATATCGAGAGCAATGCTCTCTACAATGAGCGCCGATGTCAACCTAGTCTCCCGCTCCGATCGACTGGAAGGGGCCGGTGGAGCCGCCGACCACGGATGTCGGCGACGCCCTGAGATGGCCGGTCGAGGTGAGTTCCAATGAGCTGGGCCGGTCAAAGACGGGACCGGACGGCAGGCCGGCCGAGACGTGACCCAGCGAGAGGACACGCCGAGGCGAGACCGAGGGGCAGGACCGGCCAGGGGAGGGTCCTGTGGGATGTGGGTTCCCTGGGAGGGTGTGGACAACGGGTGCGGGGGGTTGCGGGGGCACCTAGCATGAAACCCCGTCGTCGCCCCCGAGGAGGTTCCGGTGCTGCCGGGCACGGCTCCGAACACGGTCGCCCCCACTGCCACGGAGGCACCCGACCCCCGCTCCTCACGTCCGTCCGTGAAGGCGTTCGCGCGGGCCCACTGGGTCTTCCTGCTCGCGCTGGCGACCGGGGCTCTGCTGAGGCTGGTCGCCGTCCTCGGGTACCGTCCGGCACTCTGGTTCTGGGCCGACTCGTTCGTCTACGTCAAGGCGGCACTCGATCCTCAGCCGCTGGATTCGCGCCCCTCCGGGTACTCCCTGTTTCTGTGGGCGCTGCGGCCACTGGAGAGCTTCGGCGCGGTCGTCGTCGTCCAGCACCTGCTCGGGCTGGGCATGGCGGTCTGCGTCTACGCCCTGCTCCGCCGCCGCGCCCGGCTGCCGGGCTGCGGCGCGACCCTGGCGGCCGTCCCGGTGCTGCTCGACACCCACCTGATCCAGCTTGAGCACCTGATCATGGCCGACCTGCTGTTCACCTTCCTGGTGACGGCGGCGGTGACCGTGCTGCTCTGGCGCGAGCGTCCGGCGGTGGGAACGGCGGCAGGGACAGCAGCAGGGACAACGGTGGGGGCGACGGCAGGGACGGCCGTGTGGACGGCCGTGGCCGCCGGCCTGCTGCTGGTGGCCGCCACCTCCACCCGCACCGTCGGCCTGCCCGTGCTGGTCATCGCGCTCGTCTGGATGCTGATCGCGCGGGCGGGGTGGCGGGCCCTGCTCGCCGCCGCGCTCGCGGGCGCCGTGGGCATCGGAGGGTACGCGGTCTGGTTCCACAGCGAGCACGGAAGCTACGGCCTCGGCCAGAGCAACGTCTGGCTCTGGGCGCGCACCATGACGTTCGCCGACTGCGCGAAGATACGACCGGCAGGCGACGAGAAGGTGCTCTGTCCCACCGAACCCGTGGGCCGGCGCCCCGCGCCCCCGGTCTACATCTGGGATGCGAGGTCGCCGCTCGCCAAGGTCCGCAAGGACGCCGACCGCGAGCGGCTCGCGGGCCGGTTCTCCACTGAGGCGATCATGGCGCAGCCGATCGACTTCGTGCTCACCGGCGTCAAGGACGCCCTGTGGGGCTTCGAGTGGACCCGCAGGGTCTATCCCACCCCCGGCCCGCAGAGCGCGTACGTCTTCCCCGACTCGGTGAAACCGTTCACCGACAAGATCGCCTCCTCTGGCCGCACCGCGCCCGAGCTGACCTCGGCCTACCAGGGCCGCAGCGGCGACACGGTGATCGCCGAGCCCTATGCCGGCTGGCTGCGCGCCTACCAGGAGCAGGGCTATGTGCGGGGCCCGCTGCTCGCGATGATCATGCTCGTGGGCCTGTTCGGAGTGCTCATGCGCTGGCGGCGGCTGGGCGGCCCGGTGCTCCTGCCGTGGGCGGTGGCCGTGACGCTGCTCGTCCTGCCCCCGCTGATCGCCGCGTTCGACCACCGGTACGTCGTGCCCGTCGTACCGGTCGCGTGCATGGCGGCGGGTCTCACGTTCGAGGGCCTGCGTCGCGTCAGGCGTCCCGCCGGACGCCGCAGGGCCGCGAACCCCCCGGCACCGGCCGCCATACAGCCCACATCGGCGGCACCGGGCGAAGCGAACGCTTCATCAGGCACGGAGTGATCCCCGGGAAGCCACCTAACGTGAACTATGCTCATCTATGAGGGCGGATTAAGCTTCGGTCATGGACGACCGCCAGCGCTATGACCGGGCCACCGCGGATCTCGATCCCCCGTTCGCCATCCTCGACCTGGACGCGCTCCGGTCCAACGGCGCCGCGATGGCCCGCAGGGCGCGGGGCAAGCCGATCAGGGTCGCCAGCAAGTCGATCCGCTGCCGGGCCGTCCTCCGGCGCGCGCTGGAGATGGACGGCTTCGCCGGGGTCATGGGCTTCACCCTCCCCGAGGCTCTCTGGCTCGCCTCCGAGGGGTTCTCCGACATCCTGGTCGCCTACCCGACAACGGACAGGAGGGCGCTGGCCGAGTTGGCGGGGGACGCGCGGGCGGCCCGGGAGATCACGCTGATGGTCGACTGCCCCGAGCATCTGGACGCCATCGACGAAGCGGTCGACGGCGTGCCGCCCCGCCACGAGATCCGTATATGTCTGGATATTGATGCGGCGTTCACCGCGCTCGCAGGCAAGCTGCGTGCCGGAGTGCTGCGCTCCTCGGTCAGGGAGCCGGAGCAGGCGGCCGAGCTGGCCGCCGAGATAGCCAAACGCCCGGGGTTCCGGATGGTCGGGCTGATGGCCTACGAGGCCCAGATCGCGGGCGTGGGCGACCGGGTGCCGGGCCCGTACGGCCAGGTGATCCGGTGGATGCAGGCCCGGTCGCAGCGCGAGCTGATCGTCCGCAGGGGACGCATCGCCGAGGCCGTCCGGCAGGTCACCGACCTGGAGTTCGTCAACGGCGGCGGCACGGGGTCGGTCGAGAAGACGTCACGCGAGAAGGCGGTCACCGAGGTCGCGGCCGGATCGGGGTTCTTCCACCCGCGTCTGTTCGACTTCTACAGGGGCTTCACCGGCCGGCCCGCGGCGCTGTTCGCGCTCCCCGTCGTGCGTAGGCCCGTCGACGGAGTGGTCACCGTGCTGGGCGGCGGCTACCATGCCTCCGGCTCGGCGGGCGCGTCCCGGCTTCCCCAGCCGTATCTTCCGGCCGGGCTGCGGTACGACGCGCGGGAGGGCGCGGGCGAGGTGCAGACCCCCCTGCTCGGCCAGGCGGCCCACGACCTGAGGATCGGCGACCGGGTGTGGTTCCGCCACGCCAAGGCCGGAGAGCTCTGCGAGCGCTTCGACGCGCTCCACCTGGTCGAGGGCGACCGCGTGGTGGAGACGGTGCCGACCTACCGGGGCGAGGGCAAGGCGTTCCTCTGACCTGCGGCGCGGGTCAGCGGCGGCGACGCCAGAGGGCTATCGCGGCACCCACCACGACGACCGCGCCCACGCCGATGAGGATCGGCGCGAGGCTCCTCGGAGGGAAGTCATCGTGCCAGCCCTCGTCCTCGCCGTACGCCCCGGGCTCGGCGAACTTCGCCGGGTAGGCCACGCCGAAGGCCATGTCGCGTGCCGCCGCGACCAGGTGCTCGGCGTTGGCCCTGGCCTTGGCCACGCCGCGCCCGGCGACCCGCTTGGGGCTGACGCGATCGACGATGGCATCCACGGTTACAGCCAGCTCCGCCCGGGTGCGCTCGATGTTCTTCTCGAGCGCCTCGGGATCGGTGTCCGCCATGACGATCCCCTTCGCTTCCTCCCGGGCGAGCCTCCCTCGCCCGGCTCGCCGCCACGTTCGCAGCGATCAGTCTGTCAGGTCGTGTGTCCACGCGGCACGGTGGGCGTGCCGGTAGGTTGTCTCCGTGACGCAGACGAGACTCGAACCCGGCGACGCCGCGCCCGACTTCACCCTGCCCGACGCCGAGGGCACGGGCACCAGCCTGGAATCCTTCCGTGGCAAGCGGGTCATCCTCTACTTCTACCCCGCCGCGATGACGCCTGGGTGCACGAAGCAGGCTTGCGACTTCCGCGACAGCCTCGACAGCCTGGCCGCGGCCGGCATCACCGTGCTCGGCGTGTCGAAGGACACCCCGCAGAAGCTGGCGAAGTTCACCGAGCGCGACGCGCTGACGTTCCCGCTGCTGTCCGACCCCGACCTCGCGGTCCACCAGGCGTACGGCGCCTACGGTGAGAAGACGATGTACGGCAGGACGACGGTCGGGGTGCTGCGGTCGACGTTCGTCATCGACGCCGACGGCAAGATCGAGAAGGCTCTGTACAACGTGAAGGCCACGGGTCACGTCGCGCGTCTGCGCAAAGATCTGGGCCTCGCTTAATAGGTACGGCTGTCGCCCCGCGCTCAACTAAGATGGCGCAAGCCGTACAGGCATGGGGTCGTAGCCCAATGGCAGGAGGCACAGGTTTTAGGTACCTGACAGTGTGGGTTCGAATCCCACCGACCCCACCGCGACAGCCGGAGCCTCATCCGAGCACAACGAGAGCCGCCTCCATTGCGATGGAGGCGGCTCGATCGCGATCGGCCCGCTGGGCATGGGGCGTCAGGCGCGGGAAGGGGAGACGGTCTGGGGCCTCGGGGTCGCGTGGCTTTCCCCCCTGCCACGCGACCCGTCGTCTTTGTACCCCGGCATCACTGTCTCCCTTTACTCACCCGGAGGTGCTCCCAAAAGAACTATCCCTTACGAGCCGTAAGACCGGTGTAAGCCATTTGTCGGTTCCGAGCCGCATACGACCTGGGTCGTAGGACCAGATCCCTCTCCAGAGGGAAGGGACGTGAACTGCGCGAACGTAGGGTTGGATCCGTGTTCGGCAGAGTGCGCGCATGGGGATCCCGCCACGGCAGGCTCGTGGACGTCCTCGTCATGGCACCGCTCTTCGTCCTGTGCCTCGTGTCGACCGCCAACTACGACCGGACCGGTCATCCGCCGGGCACCATCGCCCTCGGCATTCCGGGATATCTGGCTCTGTCAGCCATGCTCGTCGCCCCGCTCGCCTGGCGGCGGAGCCGGCCTGTCCACGTGTTCGCCGCCATCGCGCTGATCGCCTTCGCCCAGTGGCTGGCCCCGCTCGAACCGGTCCCCGCCGACGTCTCGGTCCTGATCGCGATGTACGGCGTCGCGGCGTACCGTCCCCTGGGCTGGGCCCTCGCCGCCGGGGCCGTCGCCGAACTGGGCATGTGGATGGTGATGGCGCGCTGGGGTGAGCCGAGCCTCCTGGCCTTCGCCTCCGGCTCGCTGTTCGTGGTCGCTCCCTGGATCGGCGGCATCTACGCCAACACCCGGCGGCGCTACCTCGAAAGCCTGGAGGAACGGGCCGAACGCGCCGAGCACGAGCGCGACCAACAGGCCCGCATCGCCACGGCGGCCGAGCGGGCACGGATCGCCCGCGAGCTGCACGACGTGGTGGCCCACAACGTGAGCGTGATGATCGTCCAGGCCGACGGCGCGGGCTACACCATCGACAGCGACCCCGAACAGGCACGCCGGGCCGTACAGACCATCTCCAGCACCGGACGGCAGGCGCTCGCCGAGATGCGCCGCCTGGTCGGGGTGCTGAGGCAGGACGACGCGGGCGAGGAGGACTACGCGCCCCAGCCGGGCGTGGCGGACCTCGACGAGCTGATGGCGCACATCCGCCAGTCGGGCCTGCCGGTGGAGTTCACGGTGAGCGGCCCCCCCCGCGACCTGCCGGAGGGCGAGCAACTGGTGATCTACCGCATCGTCCAGGAGGCCCTGACCAACGCCCTCAAGCACGGGGGGCCGGATGCCCGTGCCCGGGTCGAGATGGAGTACGGTCCGCAGGACATCACTTTGCGGGTGGTCGACGACGGGCGGGGCGCGGCGGCGCCCCGGAGCATCGACGGGCACGGGCTGATCGGCATGCGCGAGCGCGTCGCGATGTACGACGGAAGCGTGCACGCCTCCCCCTGCCCCGGAGGAGGTTTCCAGGTGACCGTACGGCTACCGGTGAGCAGGGCCGCGTGAACGTCAGGGTGGTGCTGGTCGACGACCAGGAGCTCGTACGGGCCGGATTCCGCATGGTCCTCGGGGCCCAGCCGGACATCGACGTCGTCGGAGAAGCCGCCGACGGGGCCGCCGCCGTGCGGTTGCTCGGTTCCGTACGGGCCGACGTCGTCCTGATGGACGTGCGCATGCCCCGCATGGACGGCGTCGAGGCGACCCGGCTGATCCTGGCCATGCCCGACCCGCCCAGGGTGCTCATCCTGACGACCTTCGACCTCGACGAGTACGCCTTCACGGCGCTCAAGGCGGGGGCGTCGGGTTTCCTGCTGAAGGACGTGCCGCCGTCCGACCTCATCAGCGCGATCCATTCCGTGCACGCGGGGGACGCCGTGGTGGCGCCCAGCACGACCAGGCGGCTGCTGCGGCGGTTCACCGCCCACCTGCCCAGCGCGCAGACGGCGGAGCCGGAAGGCCTGCGCCAGCTCACCGCCCGCGAGCGCGAGGTCCTGGTGCTGGTCGGGCGTGGGCTGTCCAACGCGGAGATCGCGGAGCGGCTCACTCTGGCGGAGGCCACGGTCAAGACGCATCTCGGCCGGGTGCTGGCCAAGCTGGGCGTGCGCCACCGCGCCCAAGTGGTGGTGTACGCGTACGAGACCGGGCTGATCACCCCGTTCCGCGAGGGCGACGAGCGATAGCCCCGTGGGCCGGGGTCGGCCGAAAGGCTGAGTCACGCCTACCTCAGCAGTCGCACCCGGCCCGCGCCACCCCTCCCAGGGCGTACCCGAAGTCCGTTCCCAGGGCTCATGGTTCGCGGCCCGCGCGGCAATAGCGTTGATCTCGCGGAGAGTTTCCGCATTTCACCTGTTTACCGCTTGAGGAGCCACACGTGACCGTCACCGGAGAGGAAGCCGTCCGCCGGACCGCGCCCGCGGCCGTCGTCGCCAGAGGAGTGACCAAGGTGTACGGCGAGGGCGACGCCGCCGTGCGCGCGCTGAGCGGGGTCGACGTCGGATTCGACACCGGTGCCTTCACCGCGATCATGGGTCCGTCGGGCTCGGGGAAGTCGACGCTGATGCACTGCCTGGCGGGGCTGGACACCGTCACGGAAGGCGAGGTCCGCATCGGCGACATCGAGATCACCCGGCTGAGCGACAAGCAGCTCACTCTGCTGCGGCGCGAGCGGGTCGGCTTCATCTTCCAGGCCTTCAACCTGCTCCCGACGCTGACCGCCGAGCAGAACATCCGCCTGCCGCTGGACATCGCCGGCCGCCAGGCCGACCAGCAGCTGTTCGACATGGTGATCCGCACCGTTGGGCTGCGCGACCGGCTCAGGCACAAGCCGAGCGAGCTGTCGGGCGGCCAGCAGCAGCGCGTCGCGGTCGCCCGGGCGCTCATCAGCAAGCCCCAGGTCATCTTCGCGGACGAGCCGACCGGCAACCTGGACTCGCGCAGCGGCGCGGAGGTGCTCTCCTTCCTGCGCACCTCCGTACGGGAGCTCGGCCAGACCATCGTCATGGTGACCCACGACCCCGTCGCCGCCTCGTACGCCGACCGCGTGGTGTTCCTGCGCGACGGCCTGCTGGTGACCGAGCTGGCGCAGCCGTCCCCGCAGACCGTGCTCGACACGCTGATGAAGCTGGAGGGCTGAGGTGTTCCGCACCACTCTGGCGGGGCTGCGCGCTCACAAGCTACGGCTCCTGCTCACCTCACTGGCGATCACGCTGGGGGTGGGCTTCATCGCGGGCACGTTCGTGCTCACCGACACGATCCAGGCGGGCTTCTCCCAGCAGATCGCCGCCTCCGCCGACAAGGTGGACGTGGCGGTGCTTCCCTCCGACTCCGGTGGTGACAAGCCCGCCCGGCTGCTCGCGGACGACCTGGCCAAGGTCCGGGGCGTCACCGGCGTCGCCGAGGCGCAGGGCCTGGTGCAGGGCGAGGCCGCGCTGATCGGCAAGGACGGCAAGGCGGTCGGCGACATCCCGACCACCGGCGTCTCCGTGGTCACCGGCAGGCTGAGCCGCACGGCGATCACCTCCGGAACCGCCCCCACCACCGGCGACCAGGTCGTCATCGACAAGAACACGGCCAAGACCCGGGGCTTCACGCCCGGAGACACCGTCTCGGTGCTGGACGTCCACGGCAAGCCGCACACCTTCCAGCTGGTCGGGCTCTTCGACGTGGGCGTGGACCAGCAGCTCGCCTACACGGGCGCTGTCGGGTTCACCTCGGCCACGGCGCAGGCCATGACCGGGGAGAAGGGCTTCACCGAGATCGACGTCGCGGCGGCGGACGGTACGACGCCCGAGAGCCTGAAGGCCGCGATCTCCTCGGCGCTCACCGGCACGAAGTTCAGGGCCTGGACCGGGGACGAGTTCGCCAGGGAACTGACCAGGGCCAGCGGCGCCGACATGGACTTCATCACCCTGGGGCTGCTGATGTTCGGCCTGGTCGCGATGCTCGTCGCGGCGCTTGTCATCTACAACACGTTCAACATCCTGGTCGCTCAGCGCACCAGGGAGATGGCGCTCCTTCGCTGCATCGGCGCCACCCGCAGCCAGGTCTTCGGTTCCATCCTCCTGGAGTCGGTGGCGGTCGGCCTCATCTCCTCGGCTCTCGGCCTGCTGACCGGGCTCGGCCTCGGCGCCGGGGCGCTCGCCGTGCTGAACGCGACGGGACAGGAGCTGCCCTCGGGCGGTGTCTCGCTTGCGCCGCGCACCATCGCGCTCGCCCTCGCCATCGGCCTGGTCGTCACCGTCGGTGCCGCGCTGATGCCCGCGCGCACGGCCACCAAGGTCGCCCCGATCGCGGCCCTGCGGACCCAGACCGACGACCACACGTTCAGGACCGGCGTCGTGCGGATGGTGTTCGCCGCTCTGTTCCTGCTGGGCGGCGCGGGAGCGACCGTGGCCGGAGTCACGATGAAGTCCGGGCCGGCGGCGCTCTACATCGTCATGGCCGGCGGCGTGCTGACCTTCTGCGCGGTGCTGATCCTCGGTCCGGTCATCGTCAAGCCGCTGAGCGCTTTCGCGGGCTGGGCGCCCGCCAGGCTGTTCGGCGTTCCCGGCAAGCTCGCGATGGACAACTCCCGGCGCAACCCGAGGCGTTCGGCCACGACGACGGTCGCGCTGACGATCGGGGTGACGCTGATGACGCTGATCTCGGTCATCACCGCGACCACCCGCGCGACGTACACGGCACGGCTCGACGAGCAGTTCCCGGTCGACTACATGCTCTCCGCGCAGGCCGGCGGTTCCAGCGAGTCGGCTCTCCCGCGAGCCCTGGCCACCGATCTCCGTACGAGGCCCGAGCTGGCCTCGGTGGTGCAGATCCGGGAGGCGGACGCCAAAGTGGGCCAGGGGGGCGAGAAGATCCCGGTCGGCACGTTCAGTGGGCCGTACACGCCCGCGCTGAAGCAGGGATCCATGCACGGCTTCACGACCGGGTCCGCGCTGGTGTCCACCTACGTCGCCAGGGACCTCGGGATCGCACCGGGCGATTCGGTCACGCTGGCCACGCCCAAGGCGGGCACGGTCACGGTCACGGTGCTCGGGATCCTCGACGGTGACACGGGGTCGCTGCCGGACGTCACCGTACCGGACCGTGCCTTCGAGAGCTACTTCGGCCGGCTCGGCGACGTCCGCATTCTCGTGAACGCCAAGGACGGCGTGACCCCGGACGTCTCCAGGAAGGTCGTCGAGGCGGCGGCGCAGCCGTACCCGACCGCCAAGGTCCTCAGCTCGACCGAGGTCAGGAGCCAGTTCGACGAGGCGCTGGACATGATGCTCATGATCATCGCCGGGCTGCTCGGGCTGGCGATCCTCATCTCGCTGCTGGGCATCGCCAACACGCTGAGCCTGTCGGTGTACGAACGGACCCGGGAGTCGGCGCTGCTCAGAGCCCTTGGCCTGACCCGGCCGCAGTTGCGGCGGATGCTGTCGGTGGAGGCGCTGATCCTCGGCGTCATGGGGGCGATCGTCGGCGTGGCGTTGGGCGTCACGTTCGGCTGGGCGGCCACCCGGACGATCGTGGACGACATCCACTTCCGGGTCCCGGTGACGCAGGTGCTCCTCTTCGTCGCCCTGTCCGGCCTGGCAGGGGTGCTCGCGGCCGTCCTTCCGGGCCGCCGCGCCGCCCGCGCCTCCATCGTCGGCTCGCTGGCGAGCGACTGACCCCTCGGCTCGTCACGCATGGTCCGGGCGGCCGGAGCGCTGGGAGGTGAAGACCTCCCGCCAGTGCTCGGCCGCCTGGGCCATGTCGCGGCCGACGAAGCCGAAGAACCGGCTCATCTGGTCCAGCCGGGTGCCGGCCGGGGTGGTGGCGCCGAGCACCTCGGCCCCCTGCCGGGCGGCGTCCGCCCACATCGCGCACACCTGCACCTCCCTCACGCTGGCGCGGTACCAGACGTCCTCGTCGATGAGATACCGCTCGCGCCGCCGCCGGGCGTCGCGCTCGCGCCTGACCACGCCCAGCTGTTCGAGGTAGCCGACGGCCTTGGACACCGACGCCGGGCTGACGCGCAACCGCCGCACCAGCTCGGCGGCGGTGAGGCTGGCGACGTCGTCGGTGATCAGGCAGGCGAGCACCCTGGCCGGCATCCTCGGGAGCCCCGTCTGGACCATCATCGCCGTGAACCGCTCCTCGAAGCCGTGCACCGCGTCACGGTCACGGCCGTACGTGTCGGCGGCGCTCGGCGGCGCTGGAGACCCGGCTGTAGATGGGGCAGGCTTGCCCCGGCGGGCGCGCCGGCCGGTCTCCTGCTGCGCGTGATCGGCCCGGTAGCCGTCGTGTCCACCGTTGCGGGTCACCTCACGGCTGACCGTCGAGGTCGGCCGCCGAAGTCGTCTGGCGATCTCGGCGTACTGGAGCCCCTCGGCCAGCCCCGACGCGATGTGCTGGCGGTCCTCGTAGGTCAGCCGGCCTCCCGGCATGCGCGCTCGCCTCCCACTGGTCGATCGTCCCGTGTGGAGATTGTGCGTTCACGCGCAGCACATTGCAACAGGCGACCTATTCCGCATTGCATTTGCTTTGAGTCTCATTGCAACAAAAGGTGATTTTTACCTGCCTGTACGCAGAATCAGCCAGTCATTGAATTGACCAAATATTGAACGCAACGTAGCCTTTTACCGAAAGTGAAGGTGCTGGACGATGACCGGGGAGATCGACGGCGACCACCCCGGCCGGAAGGAACCGACATGACCACGCCACTCCCCTCGGCCGCGCCGCTGCCGACCACGCGCGCTCCGGGCTGCCCGTTCGATCCGCCCCCGGAGCTGACCGAGCTACGCGAGAAGCACCCGGTCAGCCCGATGCTCTTCCCCGACGGGCACGTGGGCTGGCTCGTGACCAGCCACGCCCTGACCCGCGCGGTCCTGGCCGACCCCCGCTTCAGCGCCAGGGCCGAGCTCCTGCACTTCCCGCTGCCCGGGCCGACCGCCACCGCCGAGCGCCGGCCGGCTCCGCCAGGGATCTTCACCCAGACCGACCCCCCTGAGCACACCCGGTACCGGCACCTGCTCACCGGGCAGTTCACCGTCCGCCGCATGCGCCGGCTCACCGGACGCATCGAGGAGATCACCGCCGATCACCTGGACGCCATGGAGCGCCACGGTCCGCCGGTCGACCTGATGGAGGCGTTCGCGCTGCCCATCCCCTCGCTGGTGATCTGCGAGCTGCTCGGGGTGCCCTACTCGGACCGGGAGCTGTTCCAGGAGCAGTCGACCGCGCTGATGCGCCTGGACAACTCCCCGCAGGAGATGTTCGCCGCCTACACCGCGCTGCGCGAGTTCATGGGGGAGTTGGTGCTCGCCAAGCGCGCCAAGCCCACCGACGACCTGCTCAGCGGCCTGACCGCCGGCCCGCTCACCGACGAGGAGCTCACCAACATCGGCTTCACGCTGCTGGGCGCCGGGCACGAGACCACCGCGAACATGCTCTCGCTGGGCGCCTTCGCCCTGCTGCGCCACCCCGACCAGCTGGCCGTCCTGCGCGCCGACCCGGACGGCGTCGACGAGGCCGTCGAGGAGCTGCTGCGCTATCTGAGCATCATCCCCTGCACAGTGCGGGTGGCGCTTGAGGACGTCGAGCTGGGCGGGCAGGTGATCAAGGAAGGTCAGACGGTCACCGTCTCGGTGCCGGCGGCCAACCGCGACCCCGACCGGTTCCCCCACCCCGACACCCTCGACCTGCACCGGTCGGCGAGCGGGCATGTGGCCTTCGGCCACGGCATCCACCAGTGCATCGGCCAGCAACTGGCGCGCATCGAGATGCGGGTCGGCTACCCCGCGCTGTTCGACCGCTTCCCGACCCTCCGCCTGGCCGTACCGCCCGAGGAGGTGCCGCTGCGCACCGACATGCTGATCTACGGCGTGCACAGCCTCCCGGTCACCTGGGACGCATAGCGTCTACCGGGGCCGGCGCCCCGGCCACTGGTCGGCGACCGTCTCGGGGTTCAGCAGGGGACGGATCGAGAGCTCGCCGGTGAACCTGTCGATGACCACGCACCCGCCCCCGACGGTGGCGGGCAGCGTGCCGGGATCCTCGGGCTCGGGCGTCTTCGCCCAGGCGACGTATCCCTCCTCGAACACGTAGAGGCCGACCTCCGTCGCCTCCTCGGCGGGCAGCGGGCCGTTGAAGTACTCCTCGGCCAGCAGCCTGGCCTGCTCCGCCGAGAGCCCCAGCCCGCTCACAGGCGCCGCCCCCGCCGGTCGATCACGACGCAGAAGACGCCGGTGACGGGTCCGGGGGGCGGGTCCACGGAGGTGTGCCCGCGCTGGGCGTCGATCCACACCACCTCGCCCGCCGCGTTGACGGCGTTCCACGCGTGGCTGCCTCCGGACGGCCAGCGGGTGACCAGCACGGCCGCCGCGCCATGCCCTCCGCCCCCCAGGCGCCGCGCGACCGTGGTGTACGCACGGCGCCCCTGCCCGACGTGCTCGAAACGGTGCCCCAGCCAGCGCTCCGCACGGGCGACCCCGCCGGCCTCCCCGCTCAGCGAGGGCCGGCCCACCCGGTCGTACCCGGGCTGCCGGGGCGCGGCCACGACCGGCTCCCCGTGCCAGGTGGAGACGACCGCGAGCGCGCAGTCGAGGGAGTTGGTCGCCCGGAAGGGATCCTCCGAGGGGCCTTCCCCGTTGACCAGGCGCACCCAGGTGCCGCGCGGGTCGGGGAATCGGGCCCCGTCGGGCACGACCTGGCACAGGTCGCGCTGGACCTGCGGGTCGGGCCAGGCCAGGCCGCCCGGTGTGCCGTACGGCCGTGAGGCGTCGAGCCGGGGCGGCCGTCCGGGGGCGTCGAACCAGTCGGCCGCCGGAAGCGGCCACCTGGGCAGGAGCCCGTCGTGGCGCCGGGAGGGCCCGTCGCGCCTCGCGGACAGCAGCCCCTCGGGCCAGCGCGGCAGAAGCCCGTCTCGCCGTCTCGGCGCCGAGCTCTCCCGGCGTTCCGGCGGACCGTCGCACCGAGCGGGCACCGGGACATCGTGCCGTACGGGCGCGGGGGCATCGTGCCGTACGGGCACCGGAACGTCGTGCCGTACGGGGGCGGGGCCGTCGTGCCACGCGGAGACCGGACGGTCGTTGACGGTGAGCGGCCGCAGGACCGGCCGCCACTCTTCGGCGGAGGACTCGGCCGCCAGTTCGTAGTCGCGCCAGCGGACACCGTCGGACGTGACGACGGGGTTGTAGCCCGCCCCCGGCGCCCCCTGCCGAGACGCCCCCCGCGGCGGTGAACCGCCGTAAATGGCTCCGGACAATGTGCTCCCCCAAATCCCCGCACCGACCCCCGGTCAGTGGCCGATCGTAGGGCTGTCGCGACCGGGCGGGCTGCCGATTCCCGGATTCACCTGGGACCACACGCCGAATGCCCGGCGGGGGTGGCTACTTCACCACGACGAGGATGGAGTGCCAGCCGGAGGCGCCGTCCGGTGCGGGAGGGGCGTAGTCGGCGGTCTGGGTCTGTCCCGTCGCGTCCGTCGCCCGCACCTCGATGGTGTGCTTCCCGGGAGTGGCCTGCCAGTCGTCGACCACCCACTGACGCCAGGTGTCGGGACCCGGCACCTCGGCCAGGCGCGCCTGCCGCCACGAGCCCTTGTCGACACGCACCTCGACCGCGTCGATGCCCCGGTGCTGCGCCCACGCCACGCCCGCGATGGCCGTACGGCCGGCGGGGATGGTGGAACCGCCCCGGGGAAGGTCGATCCGCGACTCGGTCTTGATGGGCCCCTTGGGCGCCCATCCACGCGGCGTCCAGTACGCCTCGTCCTGGTCGTAGCGGGTGACCTTGATGTCGGTGACCCACTTGGTCGCCGACACGTAGCCGTACAGGCCGGGGATCACCTGGCGCACGGGGAAGCCGTGGGAGACGGGCAGGACCTCGCCGTTCATCGCGATGGCGAGGAGCGCGTCCCGGCCGTCCATCGTGACGTCCACGGGGGTGCCGCAGGTCCATCCGTCGGAGGAGGTGGACAGCAGCATGTCGGCCCCGGACCGGATGCCGGCCTCGCGGAGCACGTCGGCCAGGCGCGTGCCGAGCCAGCGGGCGTTGCCGACGTACGGTCCCCCGACGTCGTTCGACACGCAGGTCAGCGTGACGTCGGCCTCCATGAGGGGCCGCTTGACCAGCTCGGCGTAGGTCAGCTCGATGGGCCTGTCGACCATGCCGTGGATCTTCAGCGTCCAGGTCTTGGGATCCACCTGGGGCACGACCAGCGCCGTGTCGACCCGGTAGAAGTCGAGATTCGGGGTGGTGAACGGAGACAGGTCCTTCAGGCGGAGGTCGACGCCGGCCGGCAGGGGCTTGGCGGGCGTCGCGGGCCTGGGCAGCGCGATCCGCGCCCGTTCGGCGTCGACGTTCAGCCGGCCGGCGAGGCCCCTGCCGGCCAGCCCTGCGGCCCCGGCGACGACCACGCCCGCGGCGACCCCGGTCAGCAGCCCGCGCCGGTCGAACTCGTACGGGTGCGCGCCCGAGCGCATGACGACCGGCCTCTCCACCCTCCCTCCGAGCACACCCTCGGAAGCAGCGGCCTCAGACGGCACAGGGCCCTCAGACGGCACAGGGCCCTCAGACGGCACAGGGCCCTCAGGGGGCGCGAGGCCCTCGCGTGGGCCGTCCGGCGGCTCGGGAGCGGCCTCCTCGGACCGGTAGCGGCGCAGGTCCTCGTACCCGGGCTCCACGGCCGGCCAGGTGCGGCGCACCAGGATGCTCAGCGCCCACGCGCCGGCTCCCGCGCCGACGATGGACGGGAGGACGTCGAGGGGGCCGGAGTCCGGCCTGCTGAACGCGGCCGCCATGCCGACGACGCCGAAGAGCATCATGCCGGCCGTGCCGAACCCGGTACGCCTGCGGGCCAGCAGCCCGAGCCCCGCGGCGATGAGGACCAGCACGACGACGATGCCCGAGATCAGCACCAGCTTGTCGTTGGCGCCGAAAGTGCGGATGGCCCACTCTTTGAGCGCGGCGGGCGTACGGTCGACCGCCGCGTCGCCGACCGCGATCACGGGGGACGCCTTCGGGTTGAACAGGCCCGCGACGAGCTGGCCGACCCCGAGGGCGACCGCGCCCGCCACCACGCCGATGAGCGTCGCCGCCCATGCGTCGCCGCGCGGGCGCGTCTGGTTCGTGTTCACACACGGAACGCTACGCCCAAACCCCCAGCACGGTTCTTACGCCCTGGTTACGGCAGACCGGCCCCACATGCGCCATCGCGGCTCAGGAGCCGAGCAGCTCACGCATGACGGGCACCAGGGCGCGGAAGGCGCGGCCCCGGTGGCTGATGGCGTCCTTGTCTCCGGGCGGCATCTCGGCGGTCGTGCGGCTCTCGCCCTCGGGGACGAAGGCGGGGTCGTACCCGAACCCGTTGGTGCCGCGCGGCGTGCGGATCACCGCCCCGGCGAGCGTGCCCTCGACGACGCGCTCGTGCCCCGAGGGCAGGGCGATCGCCGCAGCGCACGCGAAGTGGGCGCCCCTGCGGCCATCGGGAACGTCGGACACCTGGGCGAGCAGGAGCCTGAGGTTGGCGGCGTCGTCGCCGTGGGACCCCGACCAGCGGGCCGAGAAGACGCCGGGCATACCGTTCAGAGCGTCGACGCAGAGCCCGGAGTCGTCGGCGATCGCGGGCAGCCCGCTCGCCGAGGCGACCGCGTGCGCCTTGAGCAGGGCGTTCTCGGCGAAGGTGAGGCCGGTCTCGGCGACCTCGCCGATCTCGGGGAACTCCTCGAGCCCGACCAGCTCGGTCTTCTCGTCCGCCTCGGCCAGGATGCGCCGGAGCTCGACGATCTTGCCCGTGTTGCGGGTCGCCAGCACGACCCTCGGCACCGCGCTCACGACAGGGCCTCGCGCTGGCGCAGGGTCAGCTCGGCGCAGCCCGCGCCGGCGAGGTCGAGCAGGGCGTCGAGGGTCGCACGGTCGAACGGGACACCCTCGGCGGTGCCCTGGACCTCGACGAACTCGCCGGAGCCGGTCATGACGACGTTCATGTCGGTCTCGGCGGCGACGTCCTCGCGGTAGCAGAGGTCGAGCAGCGGAGTGGAACCGACGATGCCCACCGAGACGGCGGCCACGGAGTTGACCAGCGGGTCGCCGGGGCACATCTTGCGCTTGCGCATCCAGGCCACGGCGTCGGCCAGGGCGACATAGGCCCCGGTGATGGCGGCCGTGCGGGTGCCGCCGTCGGCCTGCAGCACGTCGCAGTCGAGCAAGACGGAGTTCTCACCGAGGGCCTTGTAGTCGACGCAGGCCCGCAGGGAGCGCCCGATCAGGCGGGAGATCTCGTGCGTGCGCCCGCCGATCTTGCCGCGCACCGACTCGCGGTCGGTGCGGGTGTTGGTGGCGCGGGGCAGCATGGCGTACTCGGCGGTGATCCAGCCGAGCCCGCTCCCCCTGCGCCAGCGAGGCACGCTGTCCTGCACGGAGGCGGCGCACAGCACCTTGGTGCCCCCGAACTCCACGAGGACCGAGCCCTCGGCATGGGCGAGCCAGTCGCGGGTGATCGTCACCGGCCGAAGCTGATCGGGACTACGTCCATCGTCACGTGCCATGAGCCTCACCTTAGGTCATACACGGCCCCGCTCCGCGCCAGTTCCACGCGGCCCTCGAAGCCGCCACGGCAGGCGTCTACGAAGATCTCGGAAGGGTCGTACCACGGCACCAGATGGGTGAGCACGAGCGTGCCGACGCCCGCCCGGGCGGCGTGCTCGGCGGCCTGCCTGCCGGTCAGGTGGAGGCCCACGGGGATGTCCGGCCGGTCGAGGAAGGACGCCTCGCACAGCAGGATGTCCGCGCCCGCGGCGAGCTTGACCAGTTCGGCGGACTCCCCGGTGTCGGCGGAGTACGCCACCGAGCGCCCGCCGTGCGAGACGCGGAAGCCGTACGTCTCCACGGGGTGGTTCATCGGCGCGGCCGTCACCTCGAACGGGCCCACCGAGAAGGTGCCCGGCGCCAGCGGCACGAAGTCGAACGCGGTCTCGAGGCCGGGCTCCTCGTCCATGCCGTAGGCGGCGGCCAGGCGGCGCGGGGCGTCCTCGGGCGCGTGGACCGGCACGCGGGGCAGCGTGCGGTCGGGCGAGTAGGTGCGCACCACGTGGTAGGCGCACAGGTCGAGACAGTGGTCGGCGTGCAGGTGCGACAGGCAGATGGCGTCCACGTCGTACAGGCCGATGTGCCGCTGGAGGACCCCGAGGGAGCCGTTGCCGAAATCCAGAAGCAGGTGGAACCCCTCCGCCTCCAGCAGGTAACACGAGGCGGGACTGTCCGGACCGGGAAAGCTCCCGGAACACCCGACGATCGTCAACTTCACGGCGGCCTCCTAACTCGGCGCGGTCAACGCCTCTTCACCCGAAACGTCCCCAACCAGCGCGCGCTCGACGGTACCGATCTCGGGTCCGAGGAACCGCCGTCCGAGGTCGGCGAACAGCGTGCCGTCTCCGGTCGCGCGAAATCTGTGGCGGGGCGCCGAGCCCTGGCCCGCCAGCCCGCGGTCATGCAGGACGCGGAAGACGTCCTTGGCCGTCTCGTCCGCGCTGGACACCAGCGTGACGCCGTTCCCCATGACGTAGGAGATGGCGCCGGTGAGCAGCGGGTAGTGCGTGCAGCCGAGGATCAGCGTGTCGCAGCCGTCGTCGATCACCGGCTGGAGGTACTCCCTCGCGACCTCGATGAGCTCGTCGCTCATGGTCTCGCCCCGCTCCACGAACTCCACCAGCCGCGGCGCCGCCACGCCCGTGAGCCGCACGTCCGGCGCCGCCGCGAAGGAGTCCTGGTAGGCCATGGACTCGATCGTCGCCCGCGTGGCGATCACCCCCACCCTGCCGTTCCTGGTGGCCCGTACGGCCCTGCGCGTCGCCGGCTGGATGACCTCCACCACCGGGACGTCATAGCGCTCCCTGGCGTCCCTCAGGACCGCGGCGCTCGCGCTGTTGCAGGCGATCACGAGCATCTTCACGTCGTGCTCGACGAGGTGGTCCATCACCTGGAGGGCGTAGGCGCGCACCTCGGCGATGCGCTTCGGCCCGTACGGCTGCCGCGCGGTGTCGGCGACGTACAGGATCGATTCGTTCGGGAGCTGGTCGATGATCGCCCGTGCGACCGTGAGGCCTCCCACGCCGCTGTCGAAGACCCCTATGGCGGGGTCCTCCTGAGCACTCTGGTCGTCTGTTGCTTCGATGACGCTGACCCACGGCGCGTGGGCGACGCTCCCGATGTCCGACATGATTCCCAAGGTTAGGGGACCGTCACTAATCGCTCACGGTAAGAATCCTCACATCGGAGTAATCCCTCATGATCGCCTGAGGGCGCCGCTCCCCCGCCGGCCGGTCAGCCCCGGCCGAGGCGGGCGAGCTGGCGCGACTGGGCGACCAGGTTTCCCTCGGAGTCCCAGACCTCGACGTCCTCGTCGAACCAGCCGTCCCTGATCAGGCGGCCCTGGCCGATGAGGGTCAGCCAGCCGGGCGCGGGCAGGGCCCGGAGGTGCCAGGTCAGCTCGACCGTCGGGGCCCAGCCCCGGCAGCCCGCCGAGAAGACGACGGGCGGCAGCGCGTCCACGGCGAGGGCCAGGATGAAGGGATCGGGATCCTGGGGCTCCGACATGCGGAAGTACGCGCGCGACTCCGGCCGCCCGGACGGCTCGCCGGTGAGCCAGCCGATGGTCGGCGGGTCGAACCGCATCTCCATCTGGGCGTTGAGGGTCATGTTGGACTCGGGCTTCGGCTCCGGCAGCGCGACGCAGTCCTCGATGGGAGGCATGGCGGCCGCGGGAGGCTCGGCCCACACGCTCGCGGCGCCGCCGCCGAGCGTGGCCGTGGTCACGAGCGTGTCGATGTAGGCGGTTCCGTCCTGGATCAGGGTCGCCCGGGTCATCGCGGCCGTCTTGCCTGCCTTGAGCTGCTCCAGCCGTACGCGCGCGGGCCCCGGCGCCGGCGCCCGCAGGAACTGGGCGGCGGTGGACACCGGGTGGTCGTGCGGTGAGGCGTCCACGACGGCGCGCAGCAGCACGGCCATGAGGTAGCCGCCGTTGAGCGGCCCCCCGATCGAGTACCCGGGATCGAGGCACACGTCGTACGTGGTCTCGTCGACCCTGATCGCCTGCGTGGCCTCGTCGAACTTCGTCATCTGTACTTCTTGCCTCGCTTCGCCACCCGCACCGGAATGTTGTTCTGGCCCAATACCTTACCGATGCCCTCGGGCGGGCGCTCGGCGGGAGCGGTTCACGAAGGCCGCCGGCCGAGGGGGTCCGGTGTAAAGCGCGCTGCAAGCGTCTCTCTACCGGGGCGGCTTAGGTTCTCCGTGAATCCCTCCTAATTGCCCCGAGAGTGGAACATGTCAGGTCAACCGCTCCCCCCGTACCCCTTCAACCAGGACCCCGACCGGACCGTGTCGTACCGGCACCCGGTGCCCGACCAGGGCCCCGGCCCCTACACGCAGCCCTACGCCCAGCCCTCAGGCCCGCCTCCCTGGCGGCAGGAGGAACTCGGCCCGCCCGTGCCGTCCGCCAGGAAGACGGGAAGGGGATGGCTGTTCGCGATCATCGCGGCCGTCCTGGTCGTCGTGGTCGGCGGTGGCGGCGTGTACGCCGTCACCCTGCTCAGCGGTGGCGGCACGCAGCCCGAGGACGTGCTCCCCTCCGGCACCCTGGCGTACGTACGGGTGGACCTGGACCCGGCGGCCAACCAGAAGGTGGCGCTGTTCACCCTCGCCAGGAAGTTCTCCGCCACCCGCGACAGCTTCACCGGCGACGACCCGCGCAAGGCGCTCTTCGACCTGCTCGGCAAGAACAGCGAGGACCTGGCCAAGGTCGACTACGCCCGCGACGTCGAGCCCTGGATCGGCTCCCGCCTCGGCTTCGGGCTCCTTGCCCCGCAGTCAGGAAAGCGGACGCCCCAGGTGGCCGTGGCCGTCCAGGTCACCGACGAGGCCGGGGCCCGCACCGGGCTGGCCAAGCTCAACGCGGGCGGCGAGCTGAAGGGCCTGGCGTTCAGGGAGGACTACGCGATCCTCGCGGAGACCCAGGCGGCGGCCGACTCCTACGTCACGGCGGCGCCGCTGTCGCAGAACGCCGACTTCGCCGCCGACCTGAAGGCCGTCGGCGAGCCCGGTGTGCTCTCGTTCTGGGGCAACGTGGGCGAGATCGCCAAGGCGGCGGGAGCCGCCATGCCCACCGACACCGCCACGCTCGACATGATCAAGAACGTGCGCCTCGCCGGGGCCCTGCGGTTCGACAGCGGCTACGCGGAACTGACCGGGATCTCCCGCGGATCGGCCGTGCAGGGGCCGACCGACCCCGGGGGGATCCGCCTGAGCACCCTGCCCGCCTCGACCTCCGGAGCCCTGTCGGTCTCGGGCCTCGGCGACACGCTCGCCAAGCAGTGGCCGCAGATCATGAAGGCGGCCGAGGGCCCCGCGGGGAGCCAGGCCTTCACCGACTTCGTCACCCAGGCCCAGCAGATGTACGGCATCGCCCTACCGGCCGACCTCGTGACACTTCTCGGCAAGAACCTCACGGTGGCGGTGGACGCGCAGGGCCTCGACGGCGCGGTGCCCAACGTCGGCGCCGTGCTCACCACCGACCCCGCCAAGGCGCAGGAGGTCGTCTCCAAGATCGAGCGCTTCCTCACCGACTCGGGGGCCGGGGCTCCGCGGATCGCCAAGGCGGCGGGGGACGGGAAGCTGGTCCTCGCGAGCTCGCAGGACTACGCGGGCAAGCTGAACGAGCAGGGGACGCTGGGCGACAGCGAGACGTTCAAAATCGCGATTCCGGACGCGGACGCGGCGACCGCCGCGCTCTTCGTCGACCTCGACAAGATCGAGAAGTACTACCTGGACGGCTTCCACGGCGACGATCGGGCCAACCTCCAGGCGCTGCGGGCCGTGGGCCTCAGCGGCAGGCAGTCCGGCGACACCACTTCTTTCAGCCTGCGAGTGCTGTTCAACTGAATCAACCGAAGCTCAGTCTGAACGGCCGCCTCCCAAAGGAGACGGCCGTTCGTCGTCCCGTACGGGGATCAGGCCCAGAGCTGGCCTTCGAGACGGTCTTCCGCCTCGTCGATCGTGCCCTCGTAGGCGCCGGTGGAGAGGTACTTCCACCCGCCGTCGGCCACGATGAACGCGATGTCGGCCCGCTCCCCCGTCTTGGCCGCCTTGGCCGCCATGCCGAGGGCCGCGTGCAGAGCACAGCCCGTGGAGATTCCGGCGAAGATGCCCTCGGTGCCGAGCAGCTCGCGCGTACGCCTCAGAGCGTCGGCCGAGGTCACAGAGAACCGCGTGGTCAGCACGCCGGCGTCGTAGATCTCGGGGATGAAGCCCTCGTCGACGTTGCGCAGGCCGTACACGAGCTCGCCGTACCGGGGCTCGGCGGCCACGATCTGGATGCCGGGCACCCGCTCGCGCAGGTAGCGCCCGACGCCCATCAGCGTGCCCGTGGTGCCGAGCCCGGCGACGAAGTGGGTGATCGACGGCAGGTCTTCGAGGATCTCGGGCCCGGTCGACTCGTAGTGCGAGCGCCAGTTCGCCGGGTTGCCGTACTGGTAGAGCATCACCCAGGAGGGGTTCTCGGCGGCCAGGTTCTTGGCCACCCGTACGGCCTCGTTGGAACCACCCGCCGCCGGCGAGGAGATGATCTCCGCCCCGTACATGCGCAGCAGCTGGCGGCGCTCCTCGGAGGTGTTCTCGGGCATGACGCAGATCAGGTTGTAGCCCTTGAGCCGGGCCGACATCGCGAGCGAGATGCCGGTGTTGCCCGACGTCGGTTCGAGGATCGTGCAGCCGGGGCTGAGAAGGCCGTCCTTCTCAGCCTGCTCGATCATCCACAGCGCCGGGCGGTCCTTGACAGACCCGGTCGGGTTGCGGTCCTCCAGCTTGGCCCAGACGCGCACGTCCTCAGAAGGGGACAGACGCGGCAGCCCGACCAGCGGAGTGCGCCCGACCGAGTCGATCAGCGAGTCGAAGCGCATGACTAGCGACTGCCCCCGGCCACGGCGGGCAGCACGGTCACGGTGTCGCCGTCGGCGACGGGGGTGTCCAGGCCGCCGAGAAAGCGGACGTCCTCGTCGTTGAGGTAGACGTTGACGAACCGGCGCAGGCCGGAGTCGTCGACGATGCGGGCCCGCAGGCCCGGGTGGCGGGACTCCAGGTCACCGATGAGGTCGGACAGCGTCGCGCCTGCGGCGTCGACCGACTTCGCTCCGTCGGTGTAGGTGCGGAGGATGGTCGGAATGCGAACCTCGATGGCCATCGCGGGTCAATCTCCTAGGTCAGTTGTCGTCACGGTGCACCCAACGAGTGCGAACAAGGCTGGTCGGGCGGGGATTCCTGTGATCAGGAACAGTCGTAGACGACGGCGAAGGGAGTATGCGCGAAAAGATGGTTCTGCACGGGCGACGAATGCCCGGGGCGCACCCGGGCGCTCCCCGACTCCGGGTCAATCGTCAGCATGTTCCCAACTCTACAGCTTCCGATGTCCGTGCAGATGGTCGCGCGGGGAGGGGTCATGCCGGGACGATCTCGACCTTCTCCTCGGTCACGACGCCGTCCAGCACGCGGAAGGAACGGAACTGCACGTCGTCGGGGTCGGCCGTCGACACCAGCACGTAGTGGGCGTTGGGCTCCGAGGCGTAGCTCACGTCGGTGCGCGAGGGATACGCCTCGGTCGAGGTGTGGGAGTGGTAGACGACCACGGGCGCCTCGTCGCGGTCGTCCATCTCGCGCCACACCCGGAACTGCTCCATGGAGTCGAAGCGGTAGAACGTCGGAGATCGCTCGGCGTTCTCCATGGGGATGAAGCGCTCGGGACGGTCGGAGCCGGCCGGCCCGGCGATCACCCCGCAGGCCTCATCCGGGTGATCGGCCCAGGCGTGGGTGATGATCTTGTCGACCAGTTCCCGTGAGATCGTCAGCATGCCTGGAAGTTACCAAAGGGCCCGGACCAGTGTGTCCTGGAGGTAGGTGAGCCAGTCGTAGGTGACGTACGCGGGGTAGCGCGGGTCGTCCTCGGCCATCTCGGAGAGCTCCTGGTGGACCTCCTCGGTGACCTCCAGGCGCACGCCCAGCGCGAGCCGCACGTCGTTGAGCGCCCGCAGCCAGGACTGCGCCTGCTCGGCCGTGAGCTCGACCTTGCCCTGCTCGGCGGTCTCCAGCAGGGTCTCGGCGTCGGCGCGCTTGCCCTCGCGCAGCGTGGCCTCGGTGTAACGCCTGAACTCCGCCGAGGCCTTCTCGTCGTCGGCGTACGCGGAGGGGAACAGCCGGGCGAGCACCGGGTCGGACGGCTCCTCGGCGGACCCGATGCCGAGCGCCCTCTCAAGCGGATCGTCGCCGGTGGCGCCGGGCTCGACGAGGCCGAGGACCTGCGCGACGAGCGAGCGCAGGATCGAGGCCTCGCCCGCGTCGAGCAGGATGGTGACCGCGCCGCTCCCCGCCGAGCTGAAGCCGGTGCTCACGCGGAGTCCCGCTGGACGGTGGCCCAGAGCCCGTAGGAGTGAAGGATCTGCACGTCGCGTTCCATCTCCTCACGCGTGCCGCTGGCCACGACGGCCTTGCCCTTGTGGTGCACGTCGAGCATCAGCTTCTCGGCCTTGGGCTTCGGGTAGCCGAAGACGGTCTGCAGCACATAGGTGACGTATGACATCAGATTGACCGGGTCGTTCCAGACGATGGTCAGCCACGGAAGCTCGGGACGGACGTCCGTCGACGGACGCTCGACCTCGGCTGGAGCGGTACTACCCACGTTCCCATCCTGCCCTACCCCGGTCGTAGTCTTCGACTTGTGAAGATTGCCATGAGCAGCGCGTTGCTCACCGATCACTATGAGCTGACGATGCTGCAGGCGGCATTGGCCGGCGGAGCCGCGGGCCGGCGCGCGGTCTTCGAGGTCTTCGCACGTCACCTGCCCCTCGGCCGGCGGTACGGCGTGGTGGCGGGCACCGGGCGGGTACTGGAGGCCCTCGCCGGATTCCGTTTCGGCGAGCCCGAGATCTCCTACCTCCGCGAGAACCGGGTGGTGAACGACCAGACCCTCGACTTCCTCGCGAACTACCGCTTCTCCGGCGACGTGTGCGGCTACCCCGAGGGCGAGGTCTACTTCCCCGGCTCCCCGATCATGGTGGTGGAGGGCACGTTCGCCGAGGCCGTCCTGCTGGAGACCGTGATCCTCTCCATACTCAACCATGACTCGGCGATCGCCACGGCGGCGTCCCGCATGGTCCACGCGGCGGGCACGCGCCCGATCATCGAGATGGGCTCCCGCCGCACGCACGAGCTGGCGGCGGTCGCGGCGGCGCGGGCGGCGTACCTCGCGGGGTTCTCCTCCACCTCCAACCTCATGGCCGGGAGAGTGTACGGCGTGCCGACGGCCGGCACCAGCGCGCACGCCTTCACCCTGCTGCACAGCTCCGAGTTCGACGCCTTCCAGGCCCAGATCGACTCCCTCGGCCCCGGCACCACCCTGCTCGTCGACACCTACGACGTCGCCAAGGCCGTACGGACGGCGGTAGAGCTCGCCGGGCCGGAGCTCGGGGCCGTGCGCATCGACTCGGGCGACCTGGCCGTGGCCGCCCACGAGGTGCGCCAGATGCTCGACTCGCTCGGCGCCACGAAGACGCGCATCGTGGTCACCGGCGACCTCGACGAGTACGCCATCGCGGCCCTCGCCGCGGCCCCGGTCGACGGATACGGCGTGGGCACCTCGGTGGTCACGGGGTCGGGCGCGCCCACGGCCGCCATGGTCTACAAGCTCGTCGCCCGCGAGGACTCCGAGGGCGCGCTCAGCCCGGTGGCGAAGAAGTCGGTAGGCAAACCGAGCAAGGGGGGCAGGAAGTACGCCTTCCGGGCCCTGGAGGGCGGCACAGCGGTCGCCGAGCTGGTCACCACCTCACCCGGAGCGCCCGTCCCCGGGGGCGCGAGGCCGCTCCTGCGCGAGCTCGTGCGGGGCGGCGAGATCGTCGGGCGCGAGCCCCTTGCCACCGCCAGGGAACGGCACCGTACGTCCGTGGCCGAGCTGCCCGCTCTCGCGCATCAGCTCTTGCAAGGTGACGCGGTGATCCCGACGGTCTTCTCGTAGGGCGTCTCGTGTGCTCCCGCGTGGGCGCACACCCCGGCCTTCGGGTGATATGCCGGATATTCTCGGCGACGGTGGAGCTTCCCCCCGTCGCGCCTCAGGAGCATTCATGAGCACAGCCCTTGTCATCGTGGACGTGCAGAACGACTTCTGCGAGGGCGGCAGCCTGCCCGTGGGCGGCGGAGCGCGCGTGGCGGCGGCCATCGGCCCGCACGCCGCCGCCGGAGGCTACGACCACGTGGTGGCCACCCGTGACTACCACGTCGACCCCGGGGCGCACTTCGCCGACCGGCCGGACTACGTGCGCACCTGGCCCGCCCACTGCGTGGTGGGGACGGCCGGGGCCGACTTCCACCCGGCGCTGGACACCTCCGCCGTCGAGGAGATCTTCAGCAAGGGCAGGCACAGCGCGGCCTACAGCGGCTTCGAGGGCCAGAGCGGCGACGGCACCGGCCTGGCCGAGTGGCTGACCTCCCGGGGCGTCGAGCGCGTCGACGTGGTGGGCATCGCCACCGACCACTGCGTACGGGCCACCGCGCTCGACGCCGCAGGGAACGGCTTCGCGGTGCGCGTGCTGCTCGATCTGACGGCGGGCGTCGCGCCGGCGACCACGGAGACGGCCCTGGCCGAGCTGCGGTCCGCCGGGGTGGAGCTCACCGGCGCGCCCATCGTCACCGGCCCCTGACGGGAGCGGTCAGCGCGCCGCGGGGTGCCCGCCGCTCAGCGGGATCGCTGGGTGGCCCACTTGCGGATCGTCTCGATGCGCTGGCGGATCTGGTCGCCGGACGCCTGGGCGATGGGAGGGCCGCCGCAGGCCCTGCGCAGCTCGGCGTGGATGACGCCGTGGGGCTGGCCGGTGCGGTGGTTCCAGGCCCCCACGAGGCCGTTCAGCTCCTTGCGCAGCGCGGCCATCTCCTCGTGGGGGGCGAGGACCGGCGGCGGCGCGGGATCGGCCGCCTTACGCCGCCTGGCGGCCTGCTGGTCGGCCTGGTGCTTGCGAAGCAGCACCGCCACCTGGTCGGGCTCCAGCAGCCCCGGCAGGCCGAGGAAGTCCTCCTCCTCGGCCGAGCCGGTCTCCGCCGCCGTGCCGAACTCGCCGCCGTCGAACAGGACGCGGTCGAAGGTGGCCGAGGCCTCCACGGTCTCGAACGGCAGCTCGTCGCCGAGGACGTCGGGATTGTCCTTCTTCTGCCGGGCCTCGTCGACGAGGAAGTCGTCGAGGCCCTCCTCGGGGATCTTGCGGTCGAGCACGTGGTCGCGCTCGGCCTCCATCTCGCCCGCAAGACCCATGAGGGTCGGCACCGAGGGCAGGAACACCGACGCGGTCTCGCCCCGCTTGCGGGCGCGGACGAAGCGCCCGACGGCCTGGGCGAAGAACAGCGGGGTCGACACGCTGGTGGCGTACACCCCGACGGCGAGACGCGGGATGTCGACGCCCTCGGAGACCATGCGCACCGCGACCAGCCAGCGCTCCTCTGAGGCGCTGAACTGCTTGATCTTGCCGGAGGCCCCGGGGTCGTCGGAGAGCACGATGGTGGCGCCCTGGCCGGTGATCGCCCGCAGGTGCTTGGCGTACGCGCGGGCCGTCTCGTGGTCGGTGGCGATCACCATCGCGCCCGCGTCGGGGACGCCCCGCCGCACCTCGGTGAGCCGCTTGTCGGCGGCCAGCAGCACCTGGCGGATCCAGTCGCCCTTCGGGTCGAGGGCGGCGCGCCACGCCTGGCCGAGCTGGTCCTTGGTGAGAGGGGTGCCGAGCGTCGCGGTGATCTCGTCGCCCGCGCGGGTGCGCCAGCGCATCTCGCCCGCGTACGCCAGGAAGATGACGGGACGGACCACGCCGTCGGCCAACGCCGGGCCGTACCCGTAGGAGTAGTCGGAGAGGCTGCGCCGGACGCCCTCGCCGTCCTCGGCGTAGGTGACGAAGGGGATCGGGTTGGTGTCGGACCGGAACGGGGTGCCGGTGAGGGCGAGCCGCCGGGCGGCCGGCTCGAAGGCCTCGCGCACGCCGTCACCCCAGGACTTGGCGTCGCCCGCGTGGTGGATCTCGTCGAAGATGACCAGCGTCTTGCGGGCCTCGGTGCGCGCGCGGTGCAGCGCGGGATGCATCGACACCTGGGCGTAGGTCACCGCGACGCCGGCGTAGTCGCGGGAGGTGGCGCCCTGGCTGTTCTTGAACTCGGGGTCGATGGCGATGCCGACCCTGCCGGCCGCGTCGGCCCACTGCCGCTTGAGGTGCTCTGTGGGCGTGACGATGGTCACGGCGCGCACGACGCCACGGCCCAGCAGCTCGCTGGCGATGCGCAGCGCGTACGTCGTCTTGCCCGCGCCCGGGGTCGCCACGGTGAGGAAGTCACGCGGCTCGCGCCGGAAATAGAGGTCGAGGGCCTCCTGCTGCCACGCGCGGAGCTTCGGCGCGGTGCCCCACGCGGCGCGGTCGGGATAGGAGGGTGACAGATGGGACGCGGCAAACGAGCTCACGCCGACCTCCTCACCAGATGGCCTCTGCGGACCGCCGGGGCGTCGCCCCCATTGATCGTCTTGTCGCTGCGCTCGTTTCGCTCCCTCACAGTGAAGCCACCATAGTGGGGACCACCGACAAGACGTGCCGACCCTCCGGGATTCTCGCCATGCCACCCTTCCCGTGCTAGAAGGGACCACGTCCTCACGCGCCGTGACCAACGCGCCCTGAGTCCGGCTACCTCAGGCCCCTGACGACGGCGTCGATCTCGGCCCGCCGCGCCGGGTCGTCGGGCTGGGCGAGGCCGAGGACCACCACGCTCCGGTCGTCCTTGGTGAGAAGTGTCACGCGAAGGTAAGACGGCTGGTTCACCACGTCGGTGTAGCTCGCGCGCAGCGCCCGTGAGTGGCCGGCGTACCCCCCCACCGTGATGGGCCGGTCGTCGACCACGTCGACCGTGTCGCCGTGCAGCAGCAGCCGCCCGTACAGGTCGGCCAGGTCGAGCGTCGCGGCCTTCGGCCCGGAGACCGCCACGGACTCCCCCGGCCGGGTCATGACGAGCGCCGAGCCGCCGGCCGTGGCGACGGACGTGAACCCCGTGACCGGAGGAACCATGCCGCGCCGCCACCCCTGGGGCAGCGGGTAGCTGACGCCCGCCGCCGGGTCCGCGACGTCCACCGCGGGACCGGGCGCGTTGAGTCGGTTCACGGCGAAGGCGACGGTGCCGGCCACCAGGGCGACACCCGTCGCCAGGGCCAGGGCGAACACCAGCGCCCTCCTGAGCCAGGCGGGCACCCTGACCCGCGCCGGCGGGGCGGGCGCGCCGTACAGCCGGGCCGACGGAGGAAGGCCCTCGGCCTCGGACGGAGGCCATGCCCGATCGCCATACGGCCGTCGCTCGATGCGGTGCTCGTCCACGGTGCCTCCTCCCGTGCACTGAGTATCGGCACCGAAGGCACCCGTTCGTCAACGAGCACCTCGATTATCGAGCAGGAAAACTATGGAAACCGGCCCGCCGGTGTCAGGTCGCGGGGGCTCGGTAGGCGCTCCACATCTCGCGCATCCGGGCGGCCTGGCCGGCGGTGAACTCCGACATGCAGCGGTCGTGGGCGTAGTCCATGTAGTTGTGAATCGGGTCCTCACCGGTGTCCGGGCAGGTGTCCTTGCGCGCGGGGCAGCCCTGGGTGGGAGTGGCCTCGGGCGGGGTGTCGTCGACGGAGTCGCCCGGCTGGGCGCAGCCGTTCTCGAAGGTGTGCAGCAGCCCGAGCCAGTGCCCGATCTCGTGAACCCCGGTGTACCCCTTGGAGAAGTCGCGCAGGGCGCCTCCCGGCAGGCTGCGCCAGTCGATCACGACGCCGTCGAGGCTCGGGCGGCTCTGGTACCAGTGCGGGTAGGTGGCGTAGCCCAGCACCAGCTCGCTGAGCTGGGCCACGTAGAGGTTGAGCGTCTCGGCCCCGCCCTTGCGCAGCCGTTGCTTCATCGCCGACTCGTTGCCGAGCGGCTCGCGGAACCAGGTGGGGTTGTCGGTGTGGGTGACGCCCCGGAGGACGAAGCGGATACCGGTGTCGACGCCGCCCAGCCGGCCTCCGTAAGCGGCGTTGAGCGTGTCGACCTGCGTGCCCAGGGAGATGTCCGAGGCCCCCATGCGACCGTCGGTGATGACGTGGATCCACAGGGGGACCGTGACCGTGACGGCCGGCGGCTCGGCGTGCGGGGAGCGTAGTCGCCGGCGCATGCCGGAGAGCATACGGGCGGCCTCGCGGGCGCCGATCGTGTACGGCTCGGCTCCGCGCGTCTCAGGCCTCATCACGCGGGAGGGCGACGCGCGCCGCTCGGCCCCGCGCGTGCCGGGTCTCGGCACGCGGGCATCGGGGGTGCGCCGCCCGGCCTCCCGGGTTTCGGCCCCCGGTGGCCGGGCATGCCCGCAGGAGCGCGTGGCCGCCGCGCGAGCCGAGCCGGGCACGCCTGCGAGCGTGAACAGGCACACCAAAGACACGGCAACCGTGCGCCGCACCATGCACTCCCCCGTTGTTCCTGGTCGGAGTGCTGACGGTAGCTTCAGTGGCGCCGATCAGCCGGGAGCAACACTCATTTGCCGTCGCCCGGTTGGCCGCCCAGCGGGAGCCCTTCGTAGATCTCTTTGCACTCGGGGCACACGGGATACTTCTTGGGATCGCGGCTGGGCACCCACACCTTGCCGCAGAGAGCCCTGATCGGCGTGCCGGTCACCATGCTCTCAGTGATCTTGTTCTTGTCGGCGTAGTGCGAGAACCGCTCGTGGTCCCCCTCGTCGCCATGCGAGAGGTTCGGGCGCACTTCGCTCTCGGGAAGGATCTTCGTGCTCACGACATCCGAGTCTACGTGCGCGCGGGCGCGCTCAGGCTGACGAACGCCTCACTCATGACGGTACGGCCCGCGCGAAGGGCGCGAGCCGTACCGGACGACACCAGTGCCGGGCCGGAAGAGAGCGGCCCGTACGGGCGGTCAGCCCACGTGGACGGGGGCGTCCTCGACCTTGCGGCCCGCCTTGACGAACAGGCCCAGGATGGCCGCGACGACGGCCACCGCCACGGCCACGCCGAAGCCGAAGTGCATGCCGTCGAGGAAGGACAGGTGCGCGGCCTGCGTGATCGCGTCCGCGACGGGCTTGGCGGCCCCCGGCGGCACGGGCGCCACGCCGAGCGCGACGAGGTCCTTCATCGCGTCGACCTGGGCGCCGGTGGCCGGCATCTTGACGTCGGCCAGGTGGCCGGGCAGGACGTCCGCCACCTTGGCGGTGATCAGCGCGCCGAGCACGGCGGTGCCGAGCGAGCCGCCCACCTGCATGGCGGACTGCTGCATGCCTCCGGCGACGCCGCTGAGCTCCACCGGCGAGTTGCCGACGATGACCTCGGTGGCTCCCACCATGACCGGCGACAGGCCGAAGGCGAGCAGCGCGAACGGGATCGCGGTGTCCACGTACCCGGCGTCGATCCCGAGGCGGGAAAGCAGGAACATCGAGGTGGCGGTGATGAGCATGCCCGCGGCGATGGGCACCCTCGGGCCGAACTTGCTCAGCGCGAAGCCGGCCAGGGGCGAGGCGACGATCATGCCGGCGCTCATCGGGAGCATGCGCATGCCCGACTCCAGAGGGGACAGGCCGTGCACGCCCTGGAAGAAGAACGTGAGGAAGAACATCGCGCCGAACATCGAGAAGGCCATGAGCACCATCAACGCGGTGCCGATGGACACCGAGGCGTTGTGGAACAGGCTGAGCGGCAGCAGCGGCTCGGCCGCCTTGCGCTGCCAGAAGACGAAGGCGGCGCCAAGGACCACGGCGCCGGCGACGAACGCGATCGTCTTGGCGTCCCCCCAGCCGTAGCCCGGCGCCTTGATGATCGCCCACACCAGGCAGAACATGGCCCCCGACAGCAGGACCACGCCCGGAATGTCGATCTTCGACAGCGACTCGGCCTTGCTCTCCTTGATCACCCACAGGCCGACGATCAGCGCGACGATGCCGACCGGCACGTTGATGAAGAAGACCGACTGCCAGCTGACGTTCTCCACCAGCAGGCCGCCGACGATGGGGCCCGCGGCGCTCGACACGCCGATCGCCGCACCCCAGATGCCGATCGCCATGTTGAGCCGCTCGGCCGGGAACGCCGCGCGGAGCAGGGCGAGCGCGGCCGGCTGGAGCAGCGCGCCGAACAGGCCCTGGAGCACGCGCAGGGCGATCAGCACGCCGATGGACGAGGTGAGGCCGATGGCCAGCGAGGTGAGGGCGAAACCGGCGATGCCGACGATGAAGACCCTCTTGTGCCCGAAGAGGTCACCGAGCTTGCCCGCGGTGATGAGAAAGACGGCCAGCGCGAGCAGGTAACCGCTGGTGATCCACTGAAGGTCCGAGAGCGATGCCCCCAGGTCCTTGCCGATCACCGGGTTGGCGATGGCGACGACGGTGCCGTCGAGCATTACCATGATCACGCCTAAAGCGACCGCGAGCAGCGTCAGCCACGGATGGCCGTGGCCACGTCGAGCCGTCGCGTCTGGTGGCGCGGCCAGCGCTTGTGCCATGGAAAGGTCCCCCTGTTTCGATGAGTGGTCAGCAACCGGTAATTTATGTCAGTCCATGACAGATGACAAACTCTTTTATACGACAGATGGTGACTTGTGGCAGAATGTGAAGTGAACGTTTCTAGGAGGTGTCCGGCATGGGTCTTCGGGAGCGCAAGAAGCACCAGACCCGGCTGGCTCTGACCGACGCCGCCTTCGATCTGTTCCTGGCCCAGGGATACGAAGCCACCACCGTCGACCAGATCGCCGCGGCCGTGGACGTCTCACCGCGCACGTTCTTCCGCTACTTCGGCAGCAAGGAGGACCTCGCGCTCGACTTCACCGTCGAGTACAACGAACTCATCACCGCCGCCCTCGCGGCCCGGCCCGACGACGAGCCCCCGCTGGCGGCCCTCGTTCAGTCCTTCCGCGAGTTCATCCACACGATGGAGAGGACCGCCGAGGAGGACACCGAGCGGTTCCTCAAGCACAGGCAGGTGATCGACGGGAACCCCGCACTGCTGGCCACGAGCTTCGCCCGCATGTCCGAGACCGAGAAGCTGCTCACGGTCGAGATGGCCCGTCGCCAGGGTACGGATCCGGCGACCGACCCGCGACCCCGCCTGCTTGTGGGCTTCATCACATCGGCGATCCGCGTCGGCTTCGAGTGCTCGGTCGGCGGGGCCGCCCACCTCGCCACCCTGGTCGCCAACGTCGACAGGGCCCTGACCCTCGCCGAGCGCGCGCTGCGCCCCGGCTGGGATCAGTTGAGCTTGGGGTCGTCCGGGCAGGTCGCCACGAAGGCCAGCTCGCCGGGCTGACGGCGCAGCACCGACCGCCAAAGGTTCGAGGGCCGCGAGTCGAAGGTGTCACCGGGCTCGGCCTCCACGACGTACCACGAGCCCTCGCGGATCTCGGCCTCCAGCTGGCCGGCCGTCCAGCCCGCGTACCCCGCGAAGATGCGCATCTGCGTGATCTCACCGGCGAGGATCTCGGGGGGAGCGTCCAGGTCGACCGTGCCGAGTTTGGAGACCGCCGAGGTGCCCGCGTGCAGCCTTCGCCACCCGAGAGGCTCCTCCCCGCTCGGCACCGAGGCCAGGGCCAGCGCGCTGTCGGTCTGGACAGGGCCCCCCTCGAAGAGCACAGGGGGCCCGCTCACGAGCGAGTCCCACGATGGGAGCACCTGGGTCACGGTGACCTCGCTCGGCCGGTTGAGCATGACGCCGAGGGTCCCTCCGTCTTCGTCGTGTTCGAGCACCAACACGACACCGCGCCGGAAATTCGGATCGTCCAGCAGTGGCGTCGCCACCAGCAGCCCGCCGACGTAGATCGCCTCCGCCATGCATCCATCATGACGCGTGATGCCCCAAACGCGCGCCTGACCCCCATGAGAGACGGCTTTCACCTCGCCTTATGTTACTCATGGCGATCAAGTGGGAACTCTCCGTGTCAGAGATCACCCGCTGGAGGATCAGTTTGCGGAATCCGCGCCGCGCAGAGAGCCGCGAAGCGAAGGGAGGGCCCGAATGACCCGCCTGATACTGGTGGCGCTGATGGCGGTCGGCGCCGCCGTCGGCGTCCCCGCGGCCCGCACCTCACACGCCGCCGGCACAGCCGGGGACGACCGTGACGGGGGCGACGGGCGCGTCGACGTCGCCGTCTCCCGGGTCGAGTGTCCCGCGAGCAGGGCCAACGTCGTCATGACCGCCCCGCGCGACCACGGCACCGTGGAGTACTCCGTCTACCGGGGCAACACCCTGGTGCGCAACGGCCTGCTGTGGCCGGGCGTCGAGCGCACCATCCCCGTCTACGTCGAACCGCGCTCCACCGAGCGCATCGGGGTCACCCTGGCCGACCAGGGCACCACGAGGTACCAGGTCTGGTCGCGCTGTGAGACCGGCGAGGAGTCCTACGGCGAGTACCGCGAGTCGGTCTACAGCGAGAGCAGCGGGGACAGCGACGAGCGGCAGAGCGGCGAGCAGCATCACAACAGCCTTCGCGCCCACAGGTACAACCCTCTGCTCCGCGGGCAGCAGGCCCGCCACCTGCCCTACACCGGGCCGCCCGCCGATCTGTACGGCAAGATGGCGACCGCCGTGGGCCTGGTGGTCTTCGGCGGCATGCTGTGGTGGGTCGGCATGATCTGGCCGCGCCGCACGCCCGCCGAGCCGCTCATGCGCCCGCGCTCGCCGTACGGCCGGCGCCGCCACCCCGAGCTGTAAGGGGGGCACGGCACCGGTCCTACGCCTCCGTGCCTACGCCTCCGTGAAGCCCCGCACCTTGCCGCCGGCGGACTCCCGGACCGCCGCCGCGACCGCGCCCGCGACGTCGGGGTGGAAGACGCTCGGGATGATGTAGTTCGGCCCGAGCTCCTCCACCGACACGACGTTCGCCAGGGCGTTGGCCGCGGCCAGCAGCATGGCCTCGGTGACCATGCGCGACTGCGCGTCGAGCAGGCCGCGGAAGACGCCGGGGAAGGCCAGCACGTTGTTGATCTGGTTCGGGTAGTCGGACCGGCCGGTGGCGACCACCGCCGCGTGCTCCCTGGCGTCGTCGGGCGACACCTCGGGCTCGGGGTTGGCCAGCGCGAAGACCACCGCCCTGTCGGCCATGGTGGCGATGTCGTCGCCGTTGAGGATGCCCGGGGCCGAGACGCCGATGAACACGTCGGCGCCCTTCACCGCGCCCCGCACGTCACCGCCGTACCCCTCGGCGTTGGTGTTCTCGGCGATCCAGCGCAGCGAGTCGTCGAGGTCGTCGCGGCCCTTGTGGACCGCGCCCAGGTAGTCGCAGACGACGACGTTGCGCGCCCCCGCCGCCAGCAGCAGTCGCAGCACGGCCGTGCCCGCGGCTCCGGCCCCTGCCATCGCGATCTTCACATCGGGCAGCGCCTTGCCGACGACCCGCAGCGCGTTCGTCAGGGCGGCCAGCACGCAGATGGCCGTGCCGTGCTGGTCGTCGTGGAAGACGGGGATGTCGAGCAGGTCGCGCAACCGGCGTTCGATCTCGAAGCACCGCGGCGCCGAGATGTCCTCAAGGTTGATGCCGCCGAAGCCGGGCGCGATGCAGCGGACGACCTCCACGATGGTGTCGACGTCCTGCGTGTCCAGGCAGAGCGGCCAGGCGTCGATGCCCGCGAACCGCTTGAACAGGGCGGCCTTGCCCTCCATGACGGGCAGCGCCGCCGCCGGCCCGATGTTGCCGAGGCCGAGCACGGCGGACCCGTCGGTGACCACCGCGACAGTGTTGCGCTTGATGGTCAGGCGGCGGGCGTCCTCGGGGTTGCGGGCGATGGCCAGCGAGACCCGCGCCACACCCGGCGTGTACGCCATGGACAGCTCGTCACGGTTGCGCAGCGGCACCTTGGACTGCATCTCGATCTTGCCGCCGAGGTGCATGAGGAAGGTGCGGTCACTGACCTTGTGCAGGATGACGCCGTCGACGGCGTCGAGGCTGTCGACGATCGCCTGCGCGTGGTCGGTGTCCTTGGCCGCACACGTGACGTCGATGCGCAGCTTCTCGTGACCGGCATTGGTCACGTCGAGGGCGGTCACCACGCCGCCTGCGTTCTCTACCGCGTGGGTGAGCTGGCTGACGGCCTTGCCGCCCGCCGGCACCTCCAGACGGACGGTGATCGAGTACGACACGCTCGGCACGGTGGCCACGTCAATCCGCTCCTTTGCGGGTGCTTGTGGTCGCGCTCGCTCGGGTGCTCGATGTCGCGCATCCGGCTCGCCTGCTCCATATCGGGGATATCCATCGTGCCAGACCCGGCCGGGAGCTTCCGCCGTCCCGCGACAAAGGATCACAGTTCAGGCCCCCGCGGTGCGCGGCAGTGGCTCCCGTGCCCCGATGGGGCACGGGAGCCGTCGCATGCCGGAAGGAGTGCCCGGGTCAGAAAAGGGCGCTGGCGAGACCCCGGCGGGCCTTGGCGACGGAGGGGTCCCCGGCGGGGAGCGCGTCGAACAGGTCGAGCAGGCGACGGCGTACGCGGTCGCGGTCGTCGCCCGAGGTGCGGCGGACGAGCTGGACGAGCCGGTCGAACGCCTCGTCGACCCTGCCGCCGAGCATCTCGACGTCGGCCGCCTGGGTCTGCGCCTCGACGTCGGCAGGGCTCTCGGCGGCCCGGCGCATCACGGTGTCGGGGTCGAGGCCCTGGGTGCGGCGCACGAGCCCCACCCCGGCCAGGCCGATCTTGGCGTCGGGGTCGGCGGGGGCGCGGGCGAGCAGGCGTTCGTAGGCGGCGGCCGCGGCGTCGAGGTCGCCCTCGTCGATGGCCTTCTCGGCCGCGAGCAGGTCGGGGTCGGCCGCCGGCTGGGCCGGCTGGGCCTCCTGGCCCTCGGGCGCCTCCCCCTCGGGTGGGAGGTACTGCGCGAGCGCCTGCAGCAACTGGTCGAGCCATTGCCGCACCTGCGCCTCGGGGAGCGCGCCCTGGAAGCCGGTCACCGCCTGGCCCTGGAAGACGGCCAGCACGGTCGGGAGGCTCTGCACCTGCAGCGCGCCGCTGATCTGGGGGCTCGCGTCGACGTCGACCTTGGCGAGCACCCACCTGCCTGCCGCCTCGGCGGCGAGCTTCTCAAGGATCGGGCTGAGCTGCTTGCACGGCTCGCACCAGGTGGCCCACAGGTCGAGGACCACCGGGACGCGCATGGAGCGCTCGATCACCTCCGTGGCGAAGGTCTCGTCGGTGACGTCGATCACCACGGCGCCGCCCGGCGTGGCCGGGGCGCCTCCTGAAGCCGCCTGCGCCGCGGCCGCCTCACGACGGGCCTGGGCTTCCAGTGCCTGCTTGCGCGCGCCGAGGTCCACAGCCCCCTGCAACGATGCCGGTCGAGTGAAGTCCGCTGGGCTCATAGTCCAATCCTGCCGCATCCCGCGCGTGCTCCGGGTCGCGACGGTGCCACACGGGCTTGCGATCAAAATGTCACGCTTTGATCGCAAATTCGCCTGAATTTGCGGTTCGTCGGTGTGATCGCGAACGATTGGGCTCGCAAGGGTTCAACTCACATGGAGGTACGCGTGAGACGCGTCTTCGTCGTCACCGCGGCTGCAGCCGTGATCGCCGCGACAGCGGCAGTTCCGGCACAGGCCGTACCGGCACAGGCTGTCCGAACGACAGCCAGTCCCACGGCCACGACCGAGTTCGTCGTACTTTATAAGGAAGGGGTTGCCGCCGCGGACGCCCAGAGGGCGATCGAGGCGGCAGGGGGGACCGTCGTCAAGGTGAACACGGCCGTCGGCCTCGCCACGGTCACCACCGCGAACGAAGGATTCTTATCCGCGATCAAGGACAACCCCGTCATCGACGGCGTCGCCCGTGACCGCTCGATCGGGGGCGTTCCCAACGCCGGCCGGAAGGGCTTGAGCACAGGCACGTCCAGCCAGACGAGAGACGTCGGACTGGAGGTCCGCGAAAAGGGCGCCGTCAAGCGGGGCCGTAGCACCACCGCCGAGCCGCTCTCGGACCTTCAGTGGGACATGAAGCAGATCCACGCCGACGAGGCCCACAAGTACGAGCAGGGTGACCGCAGGGTGCTGGTCGGCATCCTCGACACCGGCGTCGACGGCTCGCACCCCGACATCGCCCCGAACTTCAGCCGATCCCTCAGCCGCAACTTCACCGTCGACATCCCCTACGACGCCAACGGAGACGTGCTCGACGGCCCCTGCGAGGAAGATCCCGACGGGTCCTGCTTCGACCCGAACGACGTGGACGAGGACGGGCACGGCACCCACCAGGCCGCCTCGGTCGCCGCGCCGATCAACAAGCTCGGCATCTCGGGCGTGGCGCCCAAGGTCACGATCGTGAACCTGCGCGTCGCCGGGGACGCGGGCTTCTTCTTCCTGCAGCCCACCGTGGACGCGCTCACCTACGCGGGCGACATCGGCGTCGACGTGGTCAACATGAGCTACTACCTCGACCCGTGGCTGTTCCACTGCACCGACAACCCCGCCGACTCGCCCGAGAACCGGCTGGAGCAGGCGACCATCATCAAGGCCACGCAGCGCGCCCTGAACTACGCCCACCGGCACGGCGTCACCCTGGTGTCCGGCGCGGGCAACATCGCCGCGGACTTCACCAAGGACTTCGTCGACACCCTCAGCCCGACGCCCCCCATGGTGCCCGGCCGGGCCCCCTACACACGCGACATCCCGGCGAGCTGCACGCAGCTGCCGAGCGAGGGCGAGCACGTGATCGCGGTGTCCGCGACCGGCGTCACCAAGCGCAAGGCCTACTACTCCAACTACGGCAACGGCTACATCGACCTGGCCGCCCCCGGCGGTGACGTCTACGACACCGCCGACAACAAGCGCGACCTCACCCTGGGGGTGCTGTCGGCCTATCCCAAGTCCGTCGCCATCGCCAACGGCGAGATCGACGCCGACGGGAACCCGACCGTGAACTACGTGGTCAAGGACTGCGCGGGCGCCACGTGCGGGTACTACGTGTACATGTCGGGCACCTCGGCGTCCTCGCCCCGCGTGGCCGGCGTCGCCGCGCTGATCGTCAGCAAGTACGGGCACCGCGACGGGCGGAACGGCATCACGCTCGACCCCGACACCGTCGAGCGGATCCTCACGTCCACGGCCGTCAAGACGCCCTGCCCGAACCCGGCCGCCTTCACCTACACCCGCCACCTGCAGAGCGGAGCCACCGTCACGACCACCCACACCTGTGAGGGGACCGCTTCGTCCAACGGCTTCTACGGCAAGGGCATCGTCGACGCCCTGCGCGCCGTCAGAGGATAACCGGCCTCAGCACGATCAAGGGGACCCGTCCCGCGAGGGGCGGGTCCCCTTCTCATTCGCGCCCACCGGTCCTCGTGCGACGCGAAGTCGCCCGCCGCCACCCTCATCGTGCGCATCCGGCGCGTGCTCATGGTCGCGACCGTGCCACACGGGCTTGCCATCGATATGTCACGCCTTTGTCGCAAATTCCCACGGAACTGTGATGCGGAGCAGTTATCGCGAACGATGGGCTCGGCATGAATTCAGCTCACTTGGAGGTGGGTGTGAGACGCGTCTTCGTCGTCACCGCCGCTGCAGCCGTGATCGCCGCGACCGTGGCAATTCCGGCACAGGCTGTCCGAACGACGGCCGACCCTGCGGCCGCGACAGGGTACGTCGTACTTTTCAAGGAAGGAGCCGCCGCTGAGGACGCCCAGAAGGCGATCAGGGCCGCAGGTGGAACCGTCGTCAAGGTGAACACGGCCGTCGGCCTCGCCACGGTCACCACAACGAACGCCGCCTTCTTATCCGCGATCAAGGACAACGCCGCGATCGACGGCGTGGCCCGCGACCGGATCATCGGCAGTGTCCCGAAGGCCGCGAAGACGGCGTTCGGAGCCCGGGCCACCGACCAGGCGAACGCCGTCGAGAAGGAGGGCCGCGAGCACGGAGCCGTCAAGCGGGGCCGCAACCCCAAGGCCGAGCCGCTGTCGGACCTTCAGTGGGACATGAAGCAGATCCACGCCGACGAGGCCCACAAGTACGAGAAGGGTGACTCCAAGGTGCTGGTCGGCGTCCTCGACACCGGCGTCGACGGCTCGCACCCCGACATCGCCCCGAACTTCAGCCGGTCCCTCAGCCGCAACTTCACCGTCGACGTCCCCTACGACGCCAACGGAGACGTGGTCGACGGGCCGTGCGAGGAGGAGCCCGACCAGTCCTGCAACGACCCGAACGACGTCGACGAGGGCGGGCACGGCACCCACGTGGCCTCCTCGATCGCCTCGCCGATCAACAAGCTCGGCATCTCGGGCGTCGCCCCCGGCGTGACCCTGGTGAACCTGCGCGCCGGCCAGGACTCGGGCTACTTCTTCCTGCAGCCCACCGTGGACGCGCTCACCTACGCGGGCGACATCGGCGTCGACGTGGTCAACATGAGCTACTACATCGACCCGTGGCTGTTCAACTGCACCGACAACCCCGCCGACTCGCCCGACAGCCGGCTGGAGCAGGCGACCATCATCAAGGCGACCCAGCGCGCCCTGAACTACGCCCACCGGCACGGCGTCACCCTGGTGGCCGCCGCGGGCAACCAGGCCGCCGACTACACCAAGGACTACCTCGACACCTCCAGCCCCGACTTCGCCAGTGTGCCCGGCCAGGCCCCGTACAGCCGGACCATCCCGTCGAGCTGCGTGTCCATGCCCACCGAGGGTGAGCACGTGATCTCGGTGTCCGCCACCGGCATCAGCAAGCGCAAGGCCTACTACTCCAGCTACGGAAACGGCTTCGTCGACATCGCCTCCCCCGGCGGGGACGTCTACGACACCCCGGACAACACGCGCGACATCACCAAGGCCACCCTGTCGGCCTATCCCAAGTCTCTCGCCATCGCCAACGGCGAGATCGACGCCGACGGGAACCCGACCGTGAACTACGTGGTCAAGGACTGCGCCGGCACGACCTGCGCGTACTACCAGTACCTGCAGGGCACCTCGATGGCCTCGCCCCGCGCGGCCGGCGTCGCGGCGCTGATCGTCAGCAAGTACGGGCACCGCGACGGGCGGAACGGCAAGACGCTCGACCCCGACACCGTCGAGGCGATCATGAAGGGCACGGCCACCAAGACGTCCTGCCCGAACCCGCCCGCCTACACCTACACCCGCATCCTGCCCACCGGCCCGACCGTCACGGCCACCCACACCTGTGAGGGGACCACGCCGTCCAACGGCTTCTACGGCAAGGGCATCGTCGACGCCCTGCGCGCCGTGCGCCTGTGACCCGGCTCAATCCGGTACGGAGGGACCCATCCCCGCGGGGGGTGGGTCCCTTCCGGTGTTGAGGAGCCGCGCCGGACCGGGGTCATTCGGGGGCGGGCTCGAAGTCGCCGGCGGCCACCCTGATTGTCCGCATGAGGCCGAACATGTCGGCGAGGTCGGCCTCGCCGTACATCGTCATGCAGAAGTCGGCGGCCATGAGGTCGGCGGTCGCCCGGCTCACCGCCTCGCGCCCCTTGTCGGTGATCTCGGCGAGCACCCCGCGCCCGTCTTTCGGGTTGCGCATGCGGCGGACGAGCCCCGCGCGCTCCAGGCGGTCGACGGTGTTGGTCACGCTCGTCGGATGCACCATGAGCCGCTCGCCGATGCGCGACAGGGGCAGCGCGCCCGTCTTGCTGAACGTCAGCAGCACCAGCGCCTCGTAGCGGGCGAACGTCAAGTCATGCGGTCTGAGCAGCGTGTCCAGTTGCCCGAGCAGGATCTGGTGCGCTCTCATGATCGATGTGACGGCCGCCATGGCAGATGACGGCCCGAAACGGACACGCCACGTTTCGGCGGCGCGCTCAATGGGGTCGAACGGCAAGTTAAGCGGCTTCGGTACACCGATGGACACAACGCTACGCTAGCGCCTGCCCCGAGCTCTGACGCAGGGTGACTGAGTCTCATGGGTTACCCAAGAAGCGGGACGACAAACATCACGCTCCGTTATGGTGTTCATGTCAAGAGGTGAGGCGCGGCAAAGCCTGGTCCAAAGCATGGGGAAAGCCGCGCCGTGCGACACGAGGCGCGGCTATGCGATCCCGTGGACGCACGGCGTGGCGGGTTGGATCGGGCACGGGGTGCCAGGGGGCCGGCACCAGTGCCGTCAGCGCCGCTCATCCAGGCACGGGGGGTCCTGAATGAAGATCATTAGTGCAGCCGCACGGGCGGCGTGGCCGTATTTCCGGCCCACGCGGGACCGTGCTTGAGCAGAGGGGCGTTTCACGCGAGGAGCTGAAGCACAGCGCGCTGGTGGCGGTAGGAATACTGCTCGCGCTGGGCCTGCTCGCCGCCTGGAGCGTCCTTGTCCCGGGCATTTCCGCATGGGAGAACATCGTCGTCGCGGTCATCGGCTCGCTCCGGCTGACCGGTCCCGTCGCCGCCGCGTTCGCCGCGTGGGTGGCGGTGCGCAAGCGGCGCGCGTTGCGCGGCAGGCTGCTCGGCACCTGGCAGGTGCTGAGAGCCCCGCTGGCGATCCTGGTGGTCGTCGTGGGGGCCTTCGGCGCGACCGTGACACTGCTGGCGATGAAGGCCGTCCTGACCGAGCAGGCGGGCCATCTGGCGCCCACCGGGCTCGCCGTGGGGGCCGCGGGTCTGGCCCTCTACGCGGTGATCGGGTGGGTCACGGGCTGGGCCCTGCCCTGGACCGGCACTCCACTGCTGGCGGGGGTCGCCTGCTACGGCCTGTTCACGCCGCTGGCCGGTGGCTCGGCCTGGGCGAGCCGGCTGGCGCCGAGCACGTCCGAGCCGTACGACCCGTTCGAGGGGCTGAGCCCGGCCGCCTTCGAGAACCAGACGCTGTGGCTTCTCGGCGTCACCTCCGCCATCCTGCTCACCTGGACCGCGATCGTGACCCGGCGCGTCCTCGCGCTGACAGGGGCGATGGTGGCGGTCCTCGTGGCGGGTGCGGGCATGGCCCGGCTGCTGAGCGAGCCGCAGGCCGTCGCGGCCACCGAGCCGATGGTCTACAGCTGCCAGGAGTGGCCGATCACGGTCTGCGTGCATCCGGGGATGCGCAGCGGGCTCACGGAGCTGGGCGCCACCTTCACCACGATCGCCGCCCGCCTGACCGGCACGCCCGGCGCGTTCGCACGCGTCGAGCAGCGTCCACGGGACGACGACGGCGTGCCCGGACCCGGCGTGGTGCCCATCCACGTCGACGACCTGTCGCCGGGGTTCGCCTCGCGGGCCGCGGCGGAGTTCGTGGAACGGCTCGCGAGCCCGTGCGGGGACGGCCCCGCGGGCGGCTACCGCGCCATCGTGACGGCCTGGCTGCGCGGGGAGCCGCTGCCCAGCGGCCCACTGCCGGGTCACCAGGCGGCGGCGGCGTGGTTCTCCGCGCTGACGGAGAGCCAGCGCCGCGACTGGCTGCGCATGTTCTACACCGACTTCGCCACCTGCCGGCTGAAGGCGTCGCACTTCGGAGGGGTGGCGACCCAGCCGCTCCCCCGTCCCATGACCCGGGGGAGCGGCGGGCCTGCGACCTCCCCACCGGGAGACCAGACGGCCGGCGGCTACCCCGCCCAGTCCCCCGTCCCCGGCTCCCCCTACCCCACGATGCCAGGCCCTTCCGGGCCTCCGTCCGCGACCACATCCGGTCCCGGTACGTCCGATCCCGATACGTCCGGTCCAGGTACGTCCGGTCCCGGGGAGGAGCCGGCCACCGACGCCGGTGCGGGAACCGGCCGGCACTGGCGCCGGCCCGCCGGCCGTCCCGGCCCGGTGATCGCCCCGGGCGGGCGGGAGAGCTCCGCGATGGCCCCGGGCCGGCGCGGACTCGGCCTGCTGGGCCATCACCACAGGGGGCTGGCTCTCGGGTGCCACGCGGACTCCCGTTCCCGTACATGATGTGAGAAGACGCTCATCTCGGGAAGGAGAGTGCCCGTGAACCGCCAGACGTCGACCCCCCAGACGGCGGCGGCCGCGGAACCGGCTCGGCCCCGGTCCCGACGCGGCTGGCGCTACCTCGCGGGCTTCCTCACACTGCTGGTCCTCCTCTTCGTGGGCGCGAGGCTGACCTGGTCCTATCTCAACCCCTTCGGCGAGACGACGGTCGACCGCAGCCAGCCGGTGCTGCTCCAGTCGATCCAGAACATGAGCCGCTTCCAGGCCGCCAGCGGCAACTTCCAGGTCATCGTCGACCTGGAGAAGGACGCCGCCTTCCTGCCGGACGCCATCAAGGGCTCGCGCACCCTGTTCGTCGGCGCCGGCAGCGTGGACGCGTACGTCGACTTCTCCGCGATGGGCAAGGACGCGCTCACCGTCTCCCCCGACCGCACCGAGGTCACCGTACGGCTGCCGCGCGCGCAACTGGAGAAGACCAACCTCGACAACAAGAGATCCTACGTCTACGCCCAGGAGCGCGGCATCCTCGACCGCGTCCAGGGCATGCTGTCGAACTCCCCGCAGAACCAGCAGGAGCTCTACGTCCTGGCCGAACAGAAGATCGCCGAAGCCGCCCAGGCCAGCGACCTCCGCAACCGCGCCGACCAGAACACCAAGCTCATGCTCGAAGGCATGCTCAAATCCCTCGGCTTCAAGAAAGTGACGGTGAAGTTCGCCGACGAGCCCTGAGCCAACCTCGGAAGCGCACCGATCGCCCCTCCTGCGGGGCCCGCTGTGCTTCCTGCTTGAGTCCGTCGATCTTCGCGTCCTTGATGAACCCCTGGAGGCCCTCCGCGCGCTGGACCGCCGACAGCGGCCTCCGGCTCTCAGCCGGTCGCGCCACGGAGGATCTTCATGAAGGCGCGCATCCACGCCGGGTGGTCGGGCCAGGCACGTCCGGTGACGAGGTTGCCGTCCACGTGAGCCTCGCTGTCGACGAAGGTCGCGCCCGCCTGCTCGACATCCGGGGCACACGCCGGGTAGGCACTGGTCTCCCGCCCTTTCAGCACACCCGCCGCCGCCAGCACGATCGGCCCGTGGCACAGCGCCGCGATCGGCTTGCCGCTGCCCGCGAAGTGCCTGACGATCTCCAGGCAGTCGCGGTCGTTGCGGATGTACTCCGGCGCGCGTCCCCCTGGTACGACCAGCGCCACGTACTGCTCCGGGTCGACGTCCGCGAACGCGATGTCGGCCGCCCACGTGTGTCCCGGCTTCTCGGTGTAGGTGTCGAAGCCCTCGACGAAGTCGTGGACCACGAACTGGAGCTTCTTGGCGCTCGGAGCGGCGATGTCCACCTCGTACCCCTCCTCCAGTAGCCGCTGGTAGGGGTACATCACCTCCAGGTCCTCCGCCGCGTCACCTGTGACGATCAGCACCTTCGCCATCGTGTAACACCTCCGCGATCCGTGTCGCCTCGATCCTGACCATTCACGCGGCCGGGGTCAACGGCGAAGACGCAAGGCGTGTCCCTCGCGTCAGGGCCGCCGGCGGGTGTGCGGTCGTGGACGATGGTGCAGGTGCTGCGCATGTCCCTGTCATGGGCGGTCCTCACCGAGGCGTCGCTGAGCTTCCTCGGTGCCATGGCCCGCCTCGTCGCGAGCAGCGGCCGGCTTCGGGTCGCACTCGGAGAACAGTCATGAGAATCCTCGGAATGATTTCCGGCACGTCCCACGACGGCATCGACGCGGCCCTGGTCGGCTTCGGCGAGGCCGGCGGCACGCTCAGAGGGGTGGTCGAGTACACGGCGAGCACGCCCTACCCGGCCGAGCTCCGCGCCCGCCTCATCGAGGCGCTCCCCCCGGCGGCGACGACCCTGGCCGAGATGTGCGAGCTCGACACCCTCATCGGGCAGAGCTTCGCCGAGGCCGCCGCCACGGCGATCGCGGAAGCCGGTGCGGTCGACCTCATCGTCTCCCACGGCCAGACCGTGTTCCATTGGGTCGAAGGCGCGCACGCCCTCGGCACCCTGCAGATCGGCCAGCCCGCCTGGATCGCCGAGCGCACGGGGACGCCGGTGCTCTCTGACGTGCGCATCCGCGACATCACGGCCGGCGGCCACGGCGCTCCGCTGGTCTCCCTGCTCGACGCCCTCCTGCTCGCGGGCCACGAGGGCACCGCCGCCGCGCTCAACCTGGGCGGCATCGCGAACATGACGCTGGTGCGCGGCGCCGGCGACCTCGTCGCCCACGACATCGGCCCCGCGAACGCGCTCATCGACGCCGTCGTGGTGGGCTACGGGCTCAGCGAGCCCGGGTTCGACGAGGGTGGGCGGATCGCCGCCTCGGGAACGGTCGACGAGCGCCTTCTCACCGTCCTGCTCGACGACCCCTACTACCGGCGGCCCGCCCCCAAGAGCACGGGCAAGGAACTCTTCCACCTGGCCTACGTCGAGGACGCGATGGCGAGGGCCGGCAGCAGGCCCGGCGCGGCCGACCTCGTGGCGACCCTCACCGAGCTCACCGTGCGTACGGTCGCGGGCGACCTGACGGCGGGCGGCGCGGACCTCGTCGTCGCCTCCGGGGGCGGGTGCCGCAACCCGGTGCTGATGGACGGCCTGCGCCACGCCCTTCCCGGCGTGACCGTCGCGCTCTCGGACGCGTACGGCGCCCCCGCCGACGACAAGGAGGCGATCGCCTTCGCCCTCATCGGCTGGCACACCATGCACGGCCTGCCGGGAACCGTTCCCGCGGGTACGGGCGCACGGGCCGCCCGCGTGCTCGGCACTCTCACTCCGGGTGCGGGACCGCTCGTCCTTCCCGCCCCGGCCACCGAGGCTCCCGGCGCGCTCACGCTGACCCCTCGGCACACGGGGCAGGAGGCGGGAGCACCGGTTGCCTCGGTACGGAGGCCATCGGTCAGGCGGGGGCGGTGAAGGTGTAGGTGCCCGCGCCGAGTTGGAAGGTCGCCGCGCCGTCCGTGTAGCCCATCGGCGCCGCCTGAGGAGGTGCGGTCACCGCCGAGGACGACGGAGCCGGGACCCGGATGGCGGCGGTGGCGTTGGCCGGGATCTCCACCCGCAGCGTCAGCGTTCCACCGGTGATGGACCAGTCGCTCAGCGCCCTGCCGTACGGTGTGCGCAGGTCGGCCTTGCCGGAGGTGAGGCCGCCGCCCGGCCGGGGCGCGATGGTGATCCGGCGGTAGCCGGGATCGCGGGCATCGGGGCCGACGCCGCCCACCGAGCGGTACAGCCAGTCGCCCACCGAACCGAGACCGTAGTGGTTGAAGGAGTTCATGCCGGGATCCTGCAGGGAGCCGTCGGTCCGGATGCCGTCCCAGCGCTCCCAGATGGTGGTGGCGCCGCGGCTGTTCATGTAGCCCCAGCCGGGGTAGCCGGGCTGCAGCAGGACCTGGTAGGCGGTGTCGAGGTGGCCGTGGTCGGCCAGCACGGGCAGGAGGTTCTCGACGCCGAGGAAGCCCACGCTGAGGTGGCCGCCGCTCGCCGCCACCTTGGCCGCGAGCTTGTCGGCGACGGCCTGCACCCGGGCGTCGGGCACCAGGCCCAAGGCCAGCGCGAGGACGTAGCCGGTCTGGGTGTTCCCGGACACGGTGCCGTCCGCTGCCACGAACCTGCTGGTGAACGCCTGCGCCACCTGGTCGGCGAGCGTGCCGTACGTGGCGGCGTCCGAGGTCCGCCCGGTCGCGGCGGCCATCCGCGCGAGCAGCCGGGCGCTGTGGCCGAAGAACGCCGTGGAGATCAGATCGTTGGCGGTGTTGTCGTTGACGTTGAGCCAGTCGCCGTAGGTGTCCTGGTTGCGGATCAGGTCGGACCCCGCCGTGCTCCTGGAATAGTCGACCCAGCGCTTCATCGCGGTGAAGTGCTCGTCGACGACCCGCACGTCCCCGTAGCGCTGCCACACGGTGTACGGGACGATGACGCCCGCGTCCGCCCAGCCCGCCTTGCCCGCCCCGCAGCAGACGTCGGGCGCCACGTCGGTGAAGGCGCCGTCCGCGTGCTGGGCGTCGGCCAGGTCGTCGGCGAACTTGTCGAGCAGCCCGTACACGTCGAAGTTGAAGGTCGAGGTGGCGGCGAAGATGCCGATGTCGCCCGTCCAGCCCAGCCGCTCGTCACGCTGCGGGCAGTCGGTCGGGACCGAGAGCATGTTGGAGCGCGCTCCCCACAGGATGTTGTGCTGGAGCTGGTTGACCAGGGCGCTGGAGGAGGTGAAGGTTCCTGTCGCCTGGCCGCCGGTCCACGCGGCGAGCCCCGTGACGCTGGCGGTCGTGGGGGTGCCGGGGAAGCCGGTGAGCTCGACGTAGCGGTAACCGTGGACGGTGAACCTCGGCTCGTACACCTCGTCGGCGCCTGTCCCCGCGAGGGTGAAGCGGTCGGTCGCGCGGGCCGCGCGCAGGTTGGCGGTGTAGATGGTGCCGTCGGAGTTGAGCACCTCGGCGTGGCGCATCGTCACCGTGGCGCCCGCCGCTCCTCGCACGCGCAGCCGGTTCCAGCCCGCGAAGTTCTGTCCCAGGTCGAGGACCCACACGCCGGGCTTGGGCTGGGTCACCGACACCGGGGTGATGTTCGCCTGCACGGTGACGCCGGGATCGACGGCGGCGACGAGGCGCGGCTTGGCGCCGCCGCGTACCGTGACCGGGGCCCAACCGGCGTCGTTGTACCCGGCCGTGTCCCATCCCGCGCGGACGGCCCGCGCGTCGTACTCCTCGCCCTGGTAGAGGTCGTCCACGCTGATGGGGCTCGGCGCCGTGCGCCACGACGAGTCGGTGCGGACGGTCTGCGTGGTGCCGTCGGTGAAGCGCACGCGAAGCTGGGCGGAGTACGACGGCCGGCTGCCGTACTTCTGGCTTCCGGCGAAGCCTATGGAGCCGGAGTACCAGCCGTTGCCGAGCAGCGCGCCGAGGGCGTTGTCACCCTGACGCACCATGGAGGTCACGTCGTAGGTGCGGTAGGCCAGGCGCTTGTTGTAGTCGGTCCAGCCAGGTGCCAGCGCCTCGGTGCCGACCTTCGCCCCGTTGAGGCGGGTCTCGTGCAGGCCCAGAGCCGTGACCATCAGGCGCGCGGAGGCCACCGGCTTGCCGAGGGCGAACCCCTTGCGGAGGTACGGCGCGGGCTCCGCCACCATGACGTTCGAGCTCCACGGCCCGGAGCCGTAGGCGGCGGCGACACGGGCGGTGGGCCAGCCCGAGTCGTCGAACCCCGCGTCCTGCCAGCCGGACGGCGCGGTCTGCGCGGCCTTCCACCCGGCGTCGGTGACGAGCCTGGTCGTGCCCGCTCCCGCAACGTCGACCTCCAGCGCGGCGATCACCCCGGCCGGGGAGACGGTGGTGTTCTGCGCGGAGATCGCGAGGGTGTTGGCACCCGCACGCAGCCGGGCCGCGACGTCCACGACGGCCGCGGTCTTCCAGGAGTCGACGGCCCTCGGCGAGGAGCTGACCTGCGTTCCGTTCACCCACACGTCGGCGGTGTCGTCACCGGTGACGGTGAGCCTGGCCCGGGTGATCGTCCCGGCGGGCAGCGTGAGCACGCGCCTGAGGAACCGGGTGCCCAGGGGCGCGCTCGACGCCGGGTCACCCTCGGGGTACCAGATCCAGCTCGCCCCTGCCAGGGCGGGCGCGCCTGACGGAGCACCGACGAAGTCGGCCTGCCACTCGGCCGACGGGTCGAGCAGCCCGGTCTCGAACCAGGTGACCGGCCCCCAGCCACCGGCCCTGCCCTGGGTGTCCCAGACCCGCACCCGCCAGTAGTAACGCGTGCCGGACGCCAGCGCTCCGCCGGCGTAGACCGCGTCCACGGACCGGCCGGAGACCACCCGGCCGCTGTTCCAGACGTCACCGGTGCCGGACTGGGCGGCGGACTCCGTGGAGGCGACGATGATCTGGTACGCCGCCTGGACCTGCTCGCCCGAGCCTCCGGTGAGCTGCCACCCGAAGCGAGGGCCGGCCACGTCGATGCCGATGGGGGTGGGCCGCCGTTCGGCGGTGGGGGCGCCGACGGTCAGCGGCGAGGCCGCGGACAGGTCGGGAGCCGCCACACCGGTGCCCCAGGGAGCGGCTCCGTAGGTGCCGGAGACCGCCGCCGCGGGCCAGGACCCGTCGGCGAACCCCGGCTCGATCCAGCCGGGGGTGACCGTGCTCGCGGCCTTCCAGGCGCCGTCGGTGACCAGGTCGACCGTGCCTCCCGCGGTGGTCACCCTGAGCCTGGCGATCACGCCCGCCGGGCCCGCCGAGGTGTTGCGCGCCGCTATGGCGATCGTGTTCGCGCCGGCGCGTACGGCAGGCGCCAGGTCGACGTACAGCGCCTGCTGCCAGGAGTCGGTCCTGCGGGGCGAGCCGGCGAGCGGCACGCCGTTGAGCCAGACGTCGACCGTGTCGTCACCGGTGACCACGAGCTGGGCGTCGCCGACGGCGCCTGAGGGGACGGTGAAGGCGCGGCGCAGGTAGCGGGTGCCGGCCGGGGCGGACTGGCTCGGGCTCCCTTCGGGGTACCAGATCCAGGCCGCGCCCGACAGGTCGACGACGGCGGCGGCCTGGGCGGCCGTCGATCCTGCGGGGATGGGGCCGAGGAGCAACGCGACCAGGGCCAGGACGGCGGTCGCCAGCTTGCGTAGCCGGTGTGGACGAGCGGATGTGGGGGGCATGCCGACTCTCCTGGAGATCCGTGGGGGTACGGAACAGGTGGATCAGTGGCTGGTAAAACGGTTTAAGCAGAGGCGACCTTCGTGGACCGCCATGCCGGGACTCCGGCCCGCTGGGAAGAATGCCGGGGCTCCGGGCTCTGACGTCGCCTCGCGAACGCTGCCGTGGTGGGACCACGGCGCCGGCAGGTGAACACGCGCATGCTCGCCTTGCCGACCATGAGCCCTCCAGGGGCAGCCCACTCAAAAACGTTTTAATATCGAGAGGACGATAAAACAGCCGGCCCCGGCCGTCAATAGCGATTTGACGTCCGGTCCTGACCATCCGAAGACAGACGGTCGATTCCGCGAGCGGCCCGTTTCACCGCGCGCCTCGCACAACCCGGCGCCCTTGCCGGCCGGGCCAGGCCACGCTCGGCGTCGCGCCGGCGAGGCATCCGGGATGCCTGCCGCGTACGGGCGCCTACGCGGATGGGTTCCCCGTGCCCCAGAGGATCGGCGCCTGGTTACAAGAGCGATAGCGAAAGCCAGATGAGCCCCGGCACCCTGTAAGTAGCGATTTTTCCTGACTGGAGTTGATGACGCCGCCTGAAACCCCGACCCCGGGAGCGGGATCAAGGGCTCACGACTAGAAGCGGACAGCCAGAACATTCGGTCACTTTTGGGCATATTGGCATGGTTTCGATGACTTTCGACTGAGTGTCGTCGCTGCGCAATGGCACCGCCCGACCGGCCGCCATGCACGGCGACCTCCCTCACATATTGACAACTCGGTAAAGATCAGCACTCTCCCCTAAGTCATGATAAATCCGGCCTTAGCTGGTTCCCGAAGGGCATCGCCATCCACCGGAATGCCCATCGGAATCCAGGCGCGGAAATCCAATCATTTGATGGGGTTGAACCGTTCCAGAGCTGACATCATCGCCGTGCGCTCGTGCCCCCGCTCCGGCTCTGGAGGACACCGATGAAGAAGAGGCTGATCACCCTAGGCACCCTGATCGCACTGAGTCTCGTGACGGCACTGGTCGCCCCCGCGTCGGCGGCGCGGGCCTCGGCGGCGAAGGTCTTCCGGGGCCGGGCCACCGTGACCCTGGAGAGCTACGACTACTGCGGCAGCGGCGGCGGCCGCCTGACCGGCCGCACCTCCTACACGACCTCCGCGCAGTTCAGCACAGGCCCACGCAAGACCTACGGCGGCTACATCGAGCGCAACCCGTTCACCTGGCTGTTCTACGTCGGGTCCATCGGCGCGACCGGATCGTTCCAGGTCGGGTGGGCGGCGGTGGCCAAGCCTCCGGGTGTGCTGCTCAACTACTGGACCAGCTCCTACAGCGGTGGCAGGTTCTCCGGACGCCTCGTGGCCTCGCACGCCGACAAGTCGACGACCTACAACACCTTCTTCGGCCAGCAGGATCTGATCCCCTGTCGTTCCGGCCTCGGGACCATCCCCATGGTCTACGCGCTCCAGACCGGCACCCGCATCAGCGGCACGATCGGGAGCAGCCGGGCCCGCCTGACGCTGACCGGCGCGACAAACGAGGGCTTCTATGCCTTCCGTGTCGACTTCTCGGGCTGACCTCACGCGGCGCGCCGTCCCGATGACCGGGGCGGCCCGCCGCGCACGAGGCGAACTCCCGGCGGCCGCGCCCCTCACGGGCGACCTCTCTTGACGGATTCACAAACGGACTCACACATGGCAGGCTCCCCCGACACCGTCGCCACCTGGTCCCGGCGCATCGCCGAGCGGGTCACCCCCGCGGAGGCCACGTCCGCCGAGCGGATCGCCGCCGCCTACCTCGCGGGAGGCAGGCGCCGCCGCGACCTGCTGCGGGCCGCGACGGGCGCGGAGCCCGGAGGCTTCGGCGGGGCTCTCGGCCCCGGCGAGCTCCCGGTCATCCTGGACGGCCTCCGCTACCTCGCCGACCACCTGCTCGGCCTCGCCTCCGGTCACCCGCTGGCCGAGTTGCTCGCGCTCCTGGTCCTGCGCGGGATCACGGGGGCCGCGTCGCAGGACGAGAACGCCGCCGAACCGGGGAGCCCGCCGCGAGAGGAGAACTCCGCCGGACCGGAGCTCGATCGCGTGATCGGGGCGTTCGGCGACCGCCTTCGAGCCCAGGGGGTCGCCCCCGACCGCGCCCGGGAGCTCACCTACGACACCCTCAAGCTGGTCTTCCAGCACGATCGCGACACGCCCGAGATCGAGGCGTTCCTCCGGGCTCTCGCGGGCAGCCCTCCCGCCGCGCCGCTGAGGGGCGGCCCGCCGCCCGTGCACCTTCCCGCCGTCCGTGGCGACTCCACCGGATGGATGCTGCCTCCCTGGCTCTGGTTCTACCTCCTCGGCGTCACCGCCCCATCCGTACCTGGGCTCGTGGAGGGCTTCCAGGCCGACACCGACGGCATGCCCGCGCTGGTCGCGGCCCTGGCCTCCGGTGCGCAGCGGGCGGCCGTCGCCCTGCTCACCGGAACGGGCCTCCTGGAGTTCTTCCCCGCCGCCCTCCTGTTCGCCGGCATCGCGGGCGTCCTGTTCCCCGGCCTGCGCGGGCGGTGGGCCGAGCGGCGGCACCACCTGGAGCCGAGCGGCGATCCGGTGATCGAGGAGATGTCCGCGTTCGTACGGCGCCACGCCTCCGCGATCGAGCTCCGGCTCGGCGAGCGCCACGATCGGACGGCCCGCGTCCACCCCGTCGGCCGGCGGGAGGCGCGTATCGCCGTCTATCCCCCTCTCCTGCGCCTGTGGCATGACGATCGGGAGGCGGCTCAGGCCGTACTGCTCCACGAGGTGGCCCACCTGCGGCAGGGCGACCATCTGATCGTCGGCCTCGCCGGCCCGTTCGGATGGTTCGTCCGGGTGTGGAGCGTGATCCTCCTCGCCCTCGTGGTGGTGGTGTCCGCGTTCTCGCTGCTCGCCGGGGGGTACGAAAGCTCCGCGTTGCTCGCCTCCCTGCTCCACGACGCGGCCTTGATCCCCATCGGGCTGATCCTTCCCGTGGCGGGTCTCTGGGTCGCCGAGCTCAGCGCCGACCGCTTCGCGCTGCACGAGGCGGGACCGGACGCGCTGCGCCGCGCCCTCGGCCCCGTACGAAGCCGTCGCCTGATCGGCAGGATCCTCGACGGCCTCACGCACCCGCCGCTTCGCCTGCGGCTGTGGGCCACCGGCCCGCGCCCCGGCGCCGCCGTCGCCCTCGCCGCCCTGTGGCCCGCCGCGGTGGTCGTCCGGATCGGCGCCATAGCGGTCTTCGCGCTGCTCACGTACCTGCTGACCGGGTACTCGCTCGGCGACGCGTTCGGCTCGGTGGCGCGCGATCTGCGGGCCGATCTGGCGTCCGCCCAGGCGACGCTGTTCGAGATGATCGTCCTGCTGGTCAACTGGCCGATTCTCGCGCCGTTGTGGATGAGGATCTGGACCTCCGTACGTACCGTCCGGCAGCGTTTCGCGCCCTATCTGCTGTCGGCTCTCATCCCGGGGGCCCTGGTGACAGGGGGTCTGACGGCGGGGGGCCCGTCGGCGGGAACGGTCGCGGGGGCCGTCCCCGCCGCCACGGGCGTGCCCCTCCCCACGGCGGGCGCACCCTCACCCCTACGGACCGGCCCGGTCGACGACCGCCCGTGGGACGGCCGTCCGCTCCCCGTCGAGATGCGGATCACGGCCTTCACCCCGCTCATCCAGCGGTCGGGGCCATCGGAGTGGAAGGGCATCGCGGCCGGCTGGCTCGGAAGCGGCGTATGGCGGGCCGAGCAGGACGGGCGGCTGACGTTCTCCACCCTGGCGAACCGTCCGGGCCTGCGACCGGGGGCGGGCCACTGGCTGCGCGCGGACGAAAGGATCACCTTCTGGCTGGCCGTCGAGCTGGACGTGCAGGGCGCGACCGTGACCACCGAGATCGGCGGCGACGTGGACCTCACCCGGAAGCCGGCCGTCATGAACGCCCAGTGGGCCCCCGCGAGCACGGACCTCGCCGCCCTCATGTCGGCCCCAGCTCTGGAGTTCACCGCCCCACTGGACCTCTCCACCACTCCCTAGCTCACCGGTGCGTGGATCCAGCACGGTTCGGAGAAGTCCTTGTCGGGGACCCTGGCGACGGTCCGCTCGAAGCGCCAGCCGGGGTCGCCCGCGAATGCCGTCTTCACCGAGCTGAGGTAGAGCCCCTCCGAGACGATCACGATGTGGTGGCCGGGAGCGCCGGCCAGGGCCGCCTTGGCCTCCGCGCAGTCGCGCAGCCGGTGCGCCCGTACCACCCCGTCGCCGCCGAACCCGTTGACCTCCGGGTAGACCATGTCCTCGTCCAGCGCGATCCGCACCCGCACCGCGTACTCGGGCCGCACGTGGCGGTTGGCCTCCGCCAGCTCGCTCGCCAGCTCGCGCAGGAACCGGCGGATCACCCTCGGCTCGTCGATGCCGGGGGGCATGACGATCAGGTGGCCGTCGCCCTGCTCCTGGCGGCCGCATTCGCCCGGGGCGACCTGCGTGGCGGAAAGGGCCAGGTCGAGGACCCGCACCAGGACGGCCTGCACCCTCCCCTGCTCGGCCGCGTCGCGTTTGCTGTACCCCTCGACGTCGACCGTGACGCACATGCGCCGGGCGCCACGGCGTGCGGGCGCCTCGCGGGCCGCCGGACCCGGCGGACCCGGCGGCGAGACCGCCGGGAAGGTGTCGTCCGGCAGGCTGAGCACGAACGGCACGGGCTCCCGGGTCGTGACGGGAACGTCGACGCCAAGCTCGGTGTCGGCGAGCCTCGCCGACACCCCGATCGTCCCGGTGAGCGACGTGGTGCCCTGGGGCACCTCCAGCAGCACTCTGGCCACGCGGCTCCCCTCGACGAGGGAGGCGCCCGGCGCGGGGCGGATCCGCCAGCGGAAGTCGCCCCGGCCGTCCCCGAACGTGGTCAGGGTGCCGAGAGCCTCGGGGTCGTCGTAGCGGACGGCGGTGAGCTGCCGCGCGACCACGTCACCGTCGTCCAGCGCGACCTCGAAGACGGCCTCGACGTAGCCGAGGCCCGGCGCAGCCTCCTCCAGGTCGAAGGGGAACAGCACCTGCGTGTAGGACCACCCCCCGGCGGCGCGCGCCGCCGCCACCTCGGGCGGCAGGTCGCCGGGCCGTACGGCGACGACCATGGGACGGCCGAGCACGGCCCCCGCCTCACGGGTGAACCGCGTGCCCGCGCCCTGGAGGGTCTCCTCGGCGACCAGGTCGACCCGTGCCTCCACCGCGTACCCGGGGTCGGTCACTTGATACCTCCCAAAACAGGCGAACAGGTCAGTCGGGCAGGCCGAACAGCGTGAACGCCGCCCAGCCCTGCGGATCGCCGGAGCGACCGGTGAGCAGCGAGCAGTGCGCCGCCCGCAGGGCCTGGGCGGTGCCGAGGCCGCCGTTCAGGTGCAGGTCGTGAAAGCGCCGCAGCACGCGGAGGCTGTCGCGCTCGCGCACGGGCCACAGGGTCATGAGCACGGCGAGCGGTCCTGCCGCGAGGAAGGCCCGGCTCAGCCCGATGATCCCGTCGCCGGTCGCCCGCCCCGCCCCGGTCTCGCAGGCGGCGAGGACGACCAGCCGCGCGGGCAGGTCGAGCTCCAGCACGGCGTCGGCCCTGAGCGCGCCGGAGGCCAGCGCGACGTAGGAGGCCATGGGATCCTCGGGCAGCGCCTGGGCATGGGTGGCCAGGCAGAGCACCGAGGGCCGTGCGGCCGCGCCCTCGACCATGGCGGCCCGCGTCGCGGCGGGACCGACGTGGACCTGCGCCCCGGCGAACAGGTCGCCGACCACGCCGAAGCGCTCGCGCAGCAGCGGGAGCGGCGGCAGGCCACCGGGCATGGGCTCGGGGTCGACCAGCGCGCACAGTGTCGGCGGCCCCGCCGGCACACCCGTACGCCGGGCCGTCAGCGCGGGCAGGATCGAGGCGGCGGGCAGCACCGCCGTGGTGTGGCGCTCGGCGAGGTGACGCCCTTCGGCGCCGACCAGCGCGTGGAACGGCACGAGCAGCAACTCCTGGTGGGGCACCAGAGCTACGGCCGTCTCGGCGTCGCGGGGCAGCCACCTGGCGACCGGATCCCACAGGACGCCGCCGAGCAGGCGCAGCAGCTCCCGCGACCGCACCGGGTCGACCGTCTCCGCCCTGAGACGGCGGTGCAGCTCGTCGATCCACCCCAGCAGCGCGCCGCCGTCCACCCGCAGGTCTGCCGTCTCGATCGTGCCGTCCGGCCGGGCCACGAAGACGATGAGCCTGTCACCGTGCAGGAAGTACTCCACGACCGGCCCGCCGTACTGCTCCAGCAGCGCGGCCATCCGGGCAGGGGTGAGCGCGGGGGCCCGCCGCCCGCCGCCGCTCATCAGGTCGGCGAACGCGCGGGCGCGGGCCATCTCGGACGCGGCCAGGGCGTCCCCGGGGCCGCCGAGGTCGAGGAAGGTCCCGACGAGGGCTCCGTGGAGCGGCCTGGCCTCCTCCATCATCAGGACACGGTCCCAGTCGGTCTCGACGCGCGCCCGCCACTGCTCGACGTAGCGGGCCATACGCGCCATCGCCTCGGTGTTGCCCGCCCTGGCACGGCGCGCGTGCCCGACCGGGTCGAGCCTGCCGAGGTGTCCGCGATAGTGCTCAAGCCGTGCGGCGGCGCCCGCCAGGGCCACGGCGACGTCCTTCGCCGTGGCCTGGTCGGCGGCCGGCACCCCGTCGAGCGCCCCGTCGAGCGCCCCGTCGAGCGGCTCGCGGAGCGGCTCGCGGAGCGGCTCGCGGAGCGGCTCGCGGAGCGGCTCCGGGGTCCGGGGCGGCGGCTCGCCGAGCGGCTCCGGAGTACGGGCCGGCAGCTCGCGGAGCCGCTCCGGGGTCCTGGCCAGCACCCCGGCCGCCTCGGCGACTCCGGCGGCGAGCTCGTCCAGGCCGTGCGGCGCCGGGTCCAGGCCTTCGATCAGCACGGCGGCGGACGCCAGCTCCGCGTCCGCCGCCGCGATCAGGGCGTGGAGATGACCGCGTTCCGCGATGGACGCGAGCACCCGCCGGTCGAAGGCGAGAGAGTCGCGCACGTCGGCCAGGAAGCGGCCCCACGCCCCGGTCGCCGCGTCGCCGACGCTCAGCTCGCGGCGCAGGTCCGCGGCGTCCCGCAGGTGGCCGATGAGCGCGCCGAGCTGACCGGCGGCGAAGTCCAGGGAGATCCGCCGCGAGAGGGCGTTGAGCCGTTCGATCGGTGAGAAGGGGCCGTGCGGCTCCTCCCCGGCCGCCACGGGTCCCTGCGGAATCCCGGCGTCCCCTGGTGTCGCGGGCCTCGGCGGAATCCCGGCGCCCCCGGGTGTCGCGGGCCTCGGCGGAATCCCGGCGCCCTCGGCCGTCGCGGGTCCCGGCGGGACCTCCGCGTCCTCGGCCGGGTGGCCGGTGATCGTCGCCTCGTAGCCCGCATGCCCGCCGTCGAGCCCCACTCCGGAGAGCCGCACGGTGCCGGAGAGGTCATCGCCCCGTACGGACAGCCGGGCGATGCCCGTGCGGGCCTCGATCGGCCGGTCGAACCCGGCGCCCATCGGGCTCGCGACGGCCGCCCACCAGATCGGAGGCGCCGTGGGGGCGTGCGACGGCCCGAGCGTCACCGTCACGCCCGCCTCGTCCGGCGTCAGCTCCGCGTCGTCGTCGCCGGCGACGACCCACAGCAGGCCGCCCGCGGCCTGGCGAGGAGAGGAGAGCATGAACAGCGGCGAGCCGCCCCACTCCACGACGACGTCGACGGGCGGGCGGGGCTTCCCTTCGATCAAGGGGGTGGCCGTGCCCGTGAATCGCCGCCGCACGCGGTCACCCGGCCGTTCCGCCACGATGAACGATGCTAGGGAGTTCCGCCCGCCTCCGCCACAAGGTGCCGAAAGGGGGCCTACCACCTCGGATCAGGACGACCCAACGATGGCGATCAGGGCGACGCGACAGTGATGATCAGGGCGCGGGGACGGTGATGATCAGGGCGTCGCCCTGGCCGCCGCCGCCGCACAGACCCGCCGCGCCGACGCCGCCGCCCCGGCGGCGGAGCTCGTGGGCGAGCGTCAGAACGATCCTCGCGCCCGAGACGCCGATGGGATGGCCGAGCGCGATGCCGCCGCCGTTGACGTTGACCTTGTCCTCCGGCACCCCGAGCTCCTTGGCCGACTGGAGCACGACCGCCGCGAACGCCTCGTTGATCTCGACCAGGTCGAGGTCGTCCACGCTCATGCCCTGCTTGCCGAGGGCGTGGAGGATGGCGTTGGCCGGCTGGGACTGCAACGAGTTGTCCGGGCCCGCCACGTTGCCGTGGGCACCGATCTCGGCGAGCCACGTGAGGCCCAGCTCCTCGGCCTTGGCCCTGGACATCACCACGACCGCGCAGGCCCCGTCGGAGATCTGGGACGACGACCCCGCCGTGATCGTGCCGTCCTTGGCGAAGGCCGGCCGCAGCCTGCCCAGCGTCTCCACGGTGGTGTCTCCGCGGATGCCCTCGTCGGCGGCGAAGACGATGGGGTCGCCCTTGCGCTGCGGAATGGTCACCGGGACGATCTCGTCGTCGAACCTGCCGTCCTTGACCGCGGCGGCGGCGAGCTGGTGCGAGCGGGCGGAGAAGGCGTCCTGCTCCTGCCTCTCAAGGCCGAGACGGGTGTTGTGCCGCTCGGTCGACTCGCCCATCGACACCTGGTCGAACACATCGGTGAGCCCGTCGAAGGCCATCGAGTCGAGGATGTCGGACCCGCCGAACTTCACGCCCTTGCGCAGGCCGGGCAGCAGGTGGGGCGCGTTGGTCATCGACTCCATGCCGCCCGCGACCACGATGTCGAACTCGCCGGCGCGGATGAGCTGGTCGGCCAGGGCGATGGCGTCGAGCCCCGACAGGCAGACCTTGTTGATGGTGAGCGACGGCACGCTCATCGGGATGCCCGCCTTCACCGCGGCCTGCCGCGACGGGATCTGACCGGCGCCCGCCTGGACGACCTGCCCCATGATGACGTACTCGACGAGCTCGGGCGCGACACCGGACCGCTCCAGGGCCGCCTTGATCGCGAGCCCGCCCAGCTCGACGGCGGACAGGTCCGACAGCGAGCCGAGCAACCTGCCGATGGGCGTGCGGGCCCCGGCCACGATGACGGAGCGCGACGGGCCGGACGGGACGGCGGGAGAACTGGACACCAGGGCCTCCATGATGGGGTCTTCGGCGACTTTGCCACCATACCTAGGACGGAGCACACGGCCTCAAAGAGGTCCCCCGGTGAGGTTCCGGGCCGGCGTCGGCCGCCGCACGAGCAGGGAGGACACGCAAATGCTGCTGAGAATCGACCATGTGGGCATCGCCTGCGAGAATCTTGAGGAGAAGATCGCGTTCTACGAGGCGACCTTCGGCGTGACCGTGGTCAGCCGGGAGGTCAACGAGGAGCAGGGGGTGAAAGAAGCCATGCTGCACGTGGCGGACGGCGAGGGAGGCGGCTCCTACATCCAGTTGCTGGAGCCGCTGAGCCCCGACAGCCCGGTGGGGAAGTTCCTCGCCCGACGGGGTGAGGGCCTCCACCATGTCGCCTACGGGGTGACGAACGTCACCGAGGCGATCGAACAGATCGGCGGCGCGGGGGTGCGATTGGTCGACAAACATCCTCGCCACGGAGCAATGGGCACCTCAATCGCGTTTCTTCATCCGAAAGACGTGGGAGGAGTCTTGACAGAGCTGGTGGAGTCCCCCACGCGCCAGTCCTAGCTGACGAAACTCAACAATGGCTTATTCGTAACAAGTCGCGCAGAAAGTCGGACGGGACCTCCAATTCGGCAACACCGGAGTACGCTGGCCTACCATCCGGACGTGGATCCCGCCATGGACGGGCGAGCCGAGCACAAGGATCCAGGGGTGAGCGAGAGCCCGCCCCTGCTAGCGAGTGCCCGAGCGAGCGCGACCGTTGGAAGCGGGTCCCCGCCTCGGATGTCCGCCCCCCGTCCGGCCCGTGTAGCCGTCTCGACAACCCAGGATCGAGCCTCATGCAGTCCGACATCGACGCCCAGCTGAACAATTTCTTTGAAGACGCCCCCACGCGGGAATTCGACGTGGTTCTCCGTGGCTACGACCGGCACCAGGTTCACGACCACTTGAAGCAGCTCGACACCGATCTGCGTCAGACCCGTGAACAGCTCTCCGCGTTGCAGCGGGAGCTTTCCGACTCGCAGCGCCAACTGCAGGAGCAGGAGCGCCCGACCTACTCCGGTCTGGGTGCCCGCATTGAGCAGTTGCTGCGTCTGGCGGAGGAGCAGGCCACCGAGCTGGTGCAGGCCGCCAGGTCCGAGGCCAACGAGATAAAGGCCGCGGCGAAGGTCGACGCTGCGGACGTACGGGCTGCCGCCGAGAACGAGGCCGCCGAGAAGCGTGCGCTCGCCACCCGCGAGACCGACGAGATGCGCACCATGGCCGAGCGGGAGGCCGAGGAGATCCGCTCGACCGCCAAGCGCGAAGCCGACGAGCTGACCTCCACCACCGAGCGCGAGGTCTCCAAGCTCCGGGCCACGGCCGACCACGAGGTCGCCGAGAAGCGTGCGGACGCCGAGCGTGAGATCGCCAAGCTGCGCACCACCACCGAGCGTGAGGTGGCCCAGCTCCGCGCCTCGACCAAGCGCGAGCGCGACGAGGTGCTGACCACCGCCAAGCGCCAGGCCGACGAGATGCGGGCCCAGGCCCAGCGTGTCCTGGAGGAGTCCGAGGCCAAGCGCGCCCAGGACGAGGCCGAGTTCGAGATCCAGCTCGCCGCCCGCCGCGAGGAGGCCGAGCGCCAGGAGTCCGAGCGCCACGCCACCGCCCAGGCCGCGACGCAGAAGCTCGTCGCCGAGGCGGAGCAGCGCGCCGCGACCGCCGAGCAGCGGGCCACCAAGGCCACCCAGCAGGCCGAGCAGAGCCGTCGCGAGGCGGACACCCACGCCAAGCAGCTGCTCGCGAACGCCCGCAAGAACGCCGACCAGCTGGTCGCCGAGGCCAAGACCAGCGCCGAGTCGATCGTGTCGGACGCCAAGTCCGAGGCCGAGCGCAACCGGACCGCCGCCCAGCGCCAGGTCGACGAGCTGACCCGCCAGCGCGACAGCATCACGAGCCACCTCGCGCAGCTGCGCCAGCTGCTCGGTGGCGCGGCCCTGCCGGGCATGGACGAGGCCCCGGCGGTCGCCGCCGCCCCGCCGAAGCCCGCCCTCGCGGCCACGCCGGCCGCGGCCGAGAAGCCCAGCCCCGCACCGGCCCCGCAGCGGGCCGCCGCGTCGGCTGAGGACGAGTCCGAGTGGTGGCAGGAGTAGGCACCTCACCACTTCAGGGGCGTTAGGGACGGCTGTCGGGAGAGCCTGGCGATCAACCATGGTCGCTAGGCTCTCCTGTGTTGTCCGCACTGTTTCCACCCCCGTACGGCACGCAGAGGGGCCCGGTGCCCCCACAGGGTGACCCTCCCGCCGTCATCACCTCACTTTCACGACCCCCTGATGCCGAGGAGCACACGTGCCCGATCCCGCCGCGGACGCGGTACCCGTACCCGATGCCCATGAGAGGCCGGGAGCCGCTCGCGCCGCCTCCGCGGACGCGGCGCAGGCGACCGACATCCTGCCCGCCGCGTCGGGCGTGCCCTACCCGACCCGGACGGCCGCGCCGAGATCGGACACTCAGACCGCGCCGGGAGCGGCCCCCCAGGCCGGGCCGAGACCCGAGTCCCCGGCTGCTCCCAGACCGGCCTCCCAGGCCAGGATGGCGCCCGGCTCTCCCGCCAGGCCCTCCCCGGAACCGGACGGATCAGCCGGTCACGGTGAGGACGCCGCGCTGCCGTACGGAGTACCGGGCAAGCCGCTGGCCCGGGGGCCGTTCCTGTGGGGGCTCACGGCGGCGCTCGGCGTGCTCACGGCGTGGGCGCTGGCCCAGGCCCTGATCAGCTCCCGCAGCGTGATCGTGCTGATCGTGGTGGCGGCGTTCCTGGCGGTCGGGCTCAACCCCGTCGTGGAGGCCCTCCAGAGGCGCGGCATGAACCGGCGTTGGGCCATCTCGATCGTGTTCCTCGGGGTGATCGCGCTCTTCGTGCTGTTCGGGCTGGCGATCGTGCCGCCGGTCAGCCAGGAGTCCAGCGACTTCGTCAGGGCCGTGCCGGGCTACGTCCAGTCCCTGATGGCGAACCCCACGATCAAGCAGCTCGACGCCGACTACCAGATCCTCGCCAACATCCAGACCTACATCACCAGCGGCGGCCTCGGCGCGACCGTGGCCGGAGGCATCCTGGGGGCGGGCGCGGTCGTGCTCGACGCGTTCTTCTCCGGGTTCACCCTGCTTGTGCTGACGCTGTACTTCCTCGGGTCGCTTCCCGTGATCAAGGAGTACCTGCTCCTGTTGGTGCCCGCCAGCCGCCGTCCCCGCACGCGGGCCATCGGCGACGAGATCCTCTCCGGCATCGGCGGGTACGTGGCGGGCAACGTGCTGATCTCGGTGATCGCGGGTGGCCTCTCGTGGCTGTTCCTGACGATCGCCGGAGCCAAGTACGCGCTGGCGCTGGCGCTGGTCGTGGCGGTCACCGACCTGATCCCGCTGGTGGGCGCGACGGTCGGCGCGGTGCTGGTGTCCGCCGTCGGGTTCCTCCAGTCGGGAACCCTCGGCATCGCCTGTGTCATCTTCTTCGTGGTCTACCAGCAGGTCGAGAACTACGTGATCTACCCGCGCGTGATGAGCCGGTCGGTCGACGTGGCTCCGGCCGTGTCGGTGATCGCAGCCCTGTTCGGCGGCGCGCTCCTCGGCGCCGTGGGCGCGCTGCTGGCCATCCCGGTCGCCGCCGCGGTCGCGCTCATCGTCCGCGAGGTCGTCCTCCCCCGCCAGGCCCAGCTCTGAGGGACAGGCCCAGCTCCAGAGGGCGGGCCCGGCTCCAGAGGGCGGGCCCGCTCGCCGATCAGGTGGCCGTGACGCCTCCGTCGATGAACAGCACCTGCCCGGTCATGTAGGCGGAAGCGGCGCTCGCCAGGAAGACCGCCGGGTGGGCCATCTCCTCGGGGGTGCCCCAGCGGCCCATGGGCACCGACGAGATGGTGGCCCGGCTCGCGTTCTCGTCCTCCCAGAGGTTGCGGTTCAGGTCGGTCGCGGTCCAGCCGGGGCACAGGGCGTTGACGCGGACGCCGTCGCGCGCCCACTCAAGCGCGAGGGACTTGGTGAGGGCGACCAGACCGGCCTTGGCCGCGGCGTACGGGGCCATGAAGGGGGCGCCGAGCGCGGCGACGGACGCCACGTTGATCACCGAACCGGACCCGCGCTCCAGCAGGTGCGGCGCGACGGCGTGGCAGACGGCCATCGCCGAGTCGAGGTTGAGCTTCATGAGCTTGTCCCACCCGGACAGCCGCAGGTCCTTGAAGGGAACCATGAAGTTGGAGCCGCCGGCGTTGTTCACGACGATGTCGAGGTGGCCGAGGCTTTCGATCGCCTGCCGTACGGCCGCGCCCGCCGCGTCCCTGTCGACGAGGTCGCACGGGATGGCGTACGCCCGGCGCCCGAGGGCCTCGACCTCCTTGACCACCTCGGCCAGACTCTCCGGCGACCGCGCGACCAGCGCGACGTCGGCTCCGGCCGCGGCGTAGGCCAGGGCGATCGCCCGCCCGATGCCTCGTGACGCACCGGTGACGAGCGCGTTCCGCCCGGAAAGATCAAACGCTTGCACGGCAGCCTCCTCGCTAGAACCGAACAAGATTCTATGGGTCCGCGCGGCGCGGCGTCACGCCTCGGTCGGCAACGGAAAGGCGGACGGGTTGACCCTTTTGACGATCTCGTTCAGCACGATGCGCACGTAGGGCTCGCCGACCCACAGGTGCTTGGCGTTGTCGACGCCCACCACCTCCGCCTGGGGCACCCTGGCGAAGCGCCGCCGCGCCTCCTCGGGCCTGAGGTAGTCGTCGAACTCCGGCACCAGCGCGACCAGCGGCCTCCCGAACTCCGCCCAGGCGTCCAGGTCTGCGTCCCCCGCCCGGTTGAGGGGCGGCGACAGCAGGATCGCGCCCTGGACGAGCGGGTCGTGCCCCCACTTCAGCGCCAGCTCGGTGCCGAACGACCAGCCGAGCAGCCAGGGGTTCGGCAGGTCGTGGAACTCGGCGTACTCCAGCGCCGCCGCCACGTCGAACCGCTCCCCCTCGCCGTCGTCGAAGGCCCCCTCGGACTTGCCCCGTTCCGAGGCCGTGCCCCGGGTGTTGAAGCGCAGCACCGCGACGCCGGCGAGGGCGGGCAGCCGGTAGGCGGCCTTGCGCAGCACGTGACTGTCCATCATGCCCTCGGCCGTGGGGAGCGGGTGCAGGCAGATGAGCGTGGCGACCGGGCGGCCCTCCGGGGGGAGCGCCAGCTCGCCCACCAGCGTCAGCCCGTCGGCCGTGTGCAACTCGATGTCCTGCCGTACAGCGGGCAGGACGGTCGACGAGCGGATCTCCAATGCGGGCTCCTCAAAGTAGCGGTTCTCGTCGGCGGCTCGGGGGCGTGAGCCGTCCGTCCGGTGGCGGTCTCTCGTCGGCGGCTCGCGGGCGCCGATGGCGGTCTCTCGTCACCGCCCACGAGCCGTGCAGCGGTCTCTCGTCGGCGGCCCACGAGCCGTTCAGTAGCGGTCCGTCGTCCGTTCCCCGCATGGCGTGGGCCGTTCAGTAGCGCGAGCGGCCGGGGCCCCGGTCGACGCGCTTGCTCCAGCAGGCGGTGTGCCAGTGGCGCCGCTCGCCCTCGCCTCCGGTCCAGTTGGGCCAGCTGACGACGTGCGGCAGGCCCGGCCGGATCTCGTGGTCGCAGCCAGGGCATCTGTAGACCTTGTCCGCGCCCGCGCCCGAGACCCTGCGGACCTTCCACTCGCCGTCCGGCCAGTCCTCTACCCGTTCCATCCCGCGAAGAACGCCGTCCAGCGGGCGAGCGGGATCGCCGCCGCGCCGGCCCTTGCCTGAAGGGTCGGCACGGCGGGCGCGGCGGGGACTCATAACGTCACAAACGTCGATGTCGGAGGTGTTCTTCCGTCACCGGCCCCGGATACTCGTCACCCCGGCGGTCACCAGGCGGTCGAGCAGCGGAGCGGGCGCGAAGGAGGGCTCGCGGTACTCGGCGTAGAGGGCGCGCAGGCCGTCGCGCACGGTGGAGAGCCCGATGGCGTCCAGCGTCTCGAACGGCCCAGCGGGATAGCCGCAGCCGAGCCTCATCGCGGTGTCGATGTCGTCGATGGAGGCGTAGCCGGAGTCGTACATGCGCACGGCGTCGTTGAGATAGGGATACAGCAGCGCGTCGACCACGAACCCGGCACGGTCCGCGCACGGCACCGGGGTCAGCCCGAGCACCCTGACGAGGTCGTGGGCGGCCAGGGCCACGTCGGGCGAGGTGAGCGCCGTCGACACAAGCTCGGCCACGTCGCCGCCCACAAGGTGAAGCCCGACCAGGCGCTCGGGGTGGGCGAGCCGCACGGCGTGCTCGATCACCGGGGTGCGGGACAGCGCGATCACCACGTCGGCGTCCTGCGCCTCCCCCGGCTTGAACCCGGCGGTGGTCAGCCTGGCCGACAGCTCCTCCGCGCCCTCGCCCATGACGCAGACCGACGTCACGCCCATCTTGGACGCGAACTCGGAGGCGGTGCCCGCCCGCGCGCCCGGCCGCTCGTAGTCGTGGAAGCCCCGCCCTGTCTTGCGCCCGAGCAGCCCGGCGGTGACCAGTTCCCGCAGGATTGGGGCCGGGGCGTGCACGCGGTCGCGGCTCTCCTGGAAGAGCACCTCGCAGACCTCGTGGGAGGTGTCCAGGCCGATCAGGTCGAGCAGCGTGAACGGGCCCATGGGAAGGCCGGCGCCCAGCTTCATCGCGGTGTCGATGTCGTCCTGAGTCGCCACGCGGCGCTCCAGCAGCGTCGCGGCGTGGTTGAGGTAGCCGAGCAGCAGCCGGTTGACCACGAACCCGGCCCTGTCGCCCACGGTCACCGGGGTCTTGCCGAGGCGCCGGGCGAGCGCGGCGATGTCGTCCGCAAGGCCGTCCTCGGTGACGACCGTGTGGACGACCTCGACGAGCTTCATCACGGGGGCGGGGTTGAAGAAGTGCATGCCGATGACACGGCCGGGTCGGGAGGTCGTGGCCGCGATCGCGGTGACCGAAAGCGACGAGGTGTTCGTCGCGAGCACCGCGCCGGGCCCGCAGATGCGGTCGAGGTCGGTGAAAAGGGCGCGCTTGAAGTCCATGACCTCGGGAATCGCCTCGATCACCAGGTCGGCGCCGGCCAGGTCGTCCAGAGAGCCGGTGAAGGTCACCCGGCCGACGATCGCGTCGCGCTCGTCCTCGGTCAGCTTGCCCCGGCTCACCGCCCTGTCGGTGGACCTGCGGATGTGCCCGCGTCCGCGCTCCAGCGCCGCGGCGTCGACCTCCACGCCGATCACGCTCACCCCCGCGCGGGCGAACACCTCGGCGATCCCGGCACCCATGGTGCCGAGCCCGACGACTCCGACGGTCTCAAACGCGCGCGCCATCCTGTCCCTCCCTGTCCGTTGTCGGCCAGTCTCCCAGAGGGCTCGCCGTCATCCCAAAACGCCCCCGGACGACCACCCGCGCGCGGCCCGTCGAAGACCGCCCGGCCCCACCGGGGCGGGCGGTAGGGTTGGCGGTCATGCGGCTGGTCATCGCGCGATGCAGCGTGGATTACGTGGGACGACTGACGGCGCACCTCCCGATGGCGCCCCGGCTGATCCTCATCAAGGCGGACGGTTCGGTCTCCATTCATGCGGACGACCGGGCCTTCAAGCCGCTCAACTGGATGAACCCGCCGTGCAAGGTCCGTGAGGAAGAGGGCACCTGGACCGTCACGCATGGCAAGACGGGCGAGAAGCTCATCCTGACGATGGAGGAGATCCTCCACGACTCGTCCCACGAGCTGGGCGTCGACCCCGGGCTCCAGAAGGACGGCGTCGAGGCCCACCTGCAGGAGCTGCTGGCCGAGCACATCCACACCCTCGGCGACGGCTGGAGCCTGATCCGCAGGGAGTACCCCACGGCGATCGGCCCGGTCGACATCCTCTGCCGCGACCAGTTCGGCGGCACCGTCGCCATCGAGATCAAGCGGCGGGGCGACATCGACGGGGTCGAGCAGCTCACGCGCTACCTGGAGCTCCTCAACCGCGACACGCTGCTCGCGCCCGTCAAGGGCGTCTTCGCCGCCCAGGAGATCAGGCCGCAGGCCCGGGTGCTCGCCACCGACCGCGGCATCGGATGCGTGACCCTCGACTACGACGCCCTGCGCGGCATCGAGCGCACCGACACGCTCTTCTGACCGGTTCCGGCGGTTTCGGCGGCGCTGAGCCCGCGGAACCCCTCGCCCCACAGGAAACCGTTTCTCCGCGATGACGGATTTATGGTCATGCCATAATCCGCGGGCGGCGACTTCTCGTACCGCATGGCACGCATGCGAACCTTCAGGTCGAGTCGTTTCAAACAGGCGACCGATCCTGGGAGGCGAGCAGCGCCGGCACGCCCCTGATCGCCTGGTCGAACGGCTCCCCGAGCGGACGGCGCGGGCTCTCGCCTGCGCTGACATCGGGATCCCGGGTGAGCCACCCGACGGGGCGGCCGCGCGTCACGTCACGCTCGCGGAGATCGAGCCTGCCCGCCGACGCCCCGCCTGACTGGTAGTTGTCCGACTACTCGGCGAATTTGTGGAAATCGGGTGCAACGTTTCCGGTGCCGATGTCGTCTAGATCATTGCAAGCGGGGGTTGGTAAGGGGCGCTCTAACCGAATTCTTACCTGCCGAGGTGATGGGGCTCACTACTCTCACCTCGGATTAGGCATGCTCCCGGCGATACATGGCATATGACACACGAGGGGCATAACCATGACTTCACCAGGCAAGGAGCCTTTGGCGTGTTAGCAAGGGGACGGCAGGCCTTCGCCCGCGCGGCCCTGGGGCTGCTCGAATCGCTGAACAGGAGGAGGGCGCGCAGGGCACCGGTACGGAGTACGGGGACCATCCGGATCCTGCTGCTGCACGCCTACGGGATGGGTGGCACGATCCGCACCGTGCTGAACCTCGCCGCCTACCTGTCACGGGAGCGCGAGGTGGAGATCGTCAGTCTCATCCGCACGGCGAAGGATCCGTTCTTCGACCTGCCTCCCGGCGTGAAGGTGTCCTTCCTGGACGACAGGACCGTGCCGCGCGGCCGGGTCGCGGAGTTCCTCTCCCGCCGCCCCAGCAGGCTGGTCCCGCAGGAGGAGAAGGCCTATCTCAGCATGAGCCTGCTGACCGATCTCAGGCTGGTCCGATTCCTCCGGTCCCTGCGAGGTGGCGTGGTCATCGGGACCCGTCCCGGGTTCAACCTCGTCATGAGCCTGTTCGCGCCGCCCGAGGTCCTCACCATCGGCCAGGAGCACGTCACCCTGGAATCCCACGGGCCCGGCCTCCAGGCCCAGATCAAGAGGCGGTACGGCAGGCTCGACGCGTTCACCACGCTCACCCAGGCTGATCTGAGGCAGTACGCCAAGATGCTGAGGTCCCATCCGCCGGGACGCCTGCTGCGCATCCCCAACGCCATCCCCGACCTCGGGGGCGAGGTCTCACCGCTGGACGAGAAGGTCGTCGTCGGCATCGGCCGCATCGTCTGGGCCAAGGGGTTCGACCGGCTGGTCAACGCCTGGAAGACCGTGGCGGAGGCGCATCCCGACTGGGTGCTGCGCATCTACGGAGGGGGCACGCCCGAGCGTGAGGAGAAGCTCCAGACCCGCATCGACGACGCCGGGCTGTCGGGCAAGGTCTTCCTCATGGGCAGCACGCCCGAGATCGGCGTGGAGCTGGCCAAGTCGTCGATCTACGCCGTCAGCTCGCGCTACGAGGGGTTCGGCATGACGATCCTGGAGGCGATGAGCAAGGGTGTGCCGGTGGTCAGCTTCGACTGCCCGCACGGCCCGAAGGAGATCATCACCAACGGGTACGACGGCCTGCTCGTCCGCTCGAAGAAGGCCGCCGCGCTGGGCGGCGGAATCAACAGGCTGATCGAGGACGAGGAGCTCCGCCGCACGCTCGGCGCGAACGCCGTGGGCACCGCCGCGAAGTACGACCTCGACGTCATCGGCGCCGAGTGGACGGCCCTGCTGGCGGACCTCGACGAATCCGTGGCCCCGCCGGAGTCCCCCGACTGCTCCCTCGGCACCCCCGCGTAGCGTCCCTGTCCACCGAACGGACAGGGGGGTCGGCCCCTCGGTGGGACCGCGCGGGGCTCGCCGAGAGATGGTTTGCCCCGCAACGATGGGGCTAGGGTGGCTCCAGATCCCCTGAACGGGGAACAGCGTGGTCCGGGAGCCCGGATCCGGGGAGCGAACGGCCCGAGAAGGAGACGCCATGTCAACGGCTACCGAGCAGCGCACCTTCGACTCCCTGAACCCGGCCTCCGGAGCCGTCGTGGGCACCCATCCCGTCCACGACGCCGAGGCCGTACGGGCGGCCGTGGACAGCGCCGCCGAAGCGGCCAGGTGGTGGGCGGGCCTCGGGTTCGAGCGGCGCAAGCGGCGGCTGCTGGACTTCAAGGCCGTCCTGACCCAGAACCTCACGCGCGTCGCCACGCTGATCCACGAGGAGACGGGCAAGCCGATCGGCGACGCCACCCTGGAGACGGTGCTCGCCATCACCCACCTCGACTGGGCGGCGCGCAACGCGCGCAAGGTCCTCGGCCCGCGCCGGGTCTCCTCCGGCCTGATCGGGGTCAACCTCGCCGCCACCCTGGAGTACCTCCCGCTGGGCGTCGTCGGCGTGATCGGGCCGTGGAACTACCCCCTGTTCACCCCGATGGGCTCGATCGCGTACGCGCTCGCGGCCGGGAACGCCGTGGTCTTCAAGCCCAGCGAGCTCACCCCCGGGGTCGGCGCGCTGCTGGCCGAGCTGTTCGCGCGGAGCGTCCCGGAGCGCAAGGTGTTCCAGGTGGTCACCGGTCTCGGGGAGACCGGTGCCGCGCTCGCCGCGCACCCGGGCGTCCGTAAGATCGCCTTCACGGGCTCGACCGCCACGGCCAAGCGGGTGATGGCCGCCTGCGCGGCCAACCTCACGCCGATGGTGGCCGAGTGCGGCGGCAAGGACGCGCTGATCGTCGACGTGGACGCCGACCTCGCCGCCGCGGCCGACGCGGCCGTGTGGGGCGCGATGTCCAACGCCGGCCAGACCTGCGTGGGCGTCGAGCGCGTCTACGTGGTCGAGCGCGTCTACGACGACTTCCTGCGCGAGCTCACCGAGCGGGCGAGAGCCGTGCGCGGCGGGCAGGACTACGGGCCGATCACCATGCCCGCCCAGACCGACATCATCCGCCGCCACGTCGACGACGCCCTCGCCAAGGGCGCGAAGGCCGTCGTGGGGGGCGCGGAGTCCGTCCGGCCCCCGTACGTCGACCCTGTGGTACTCACGGACGTCCCCGAGGACTCCAGCGCGGTGCGCGAGGAGACCTTCGGGCCGACGATCACCGTCAGGAAGGTGGCCACGGTCGAGGAGGCGCTGGAGAAGGCCAACGCCGTCGCCTACGGCCTCGGCGGCACCATCTTCTCGGGCGACACCCGCCGGGCCATGGAGCTCGCCCGCGCGATGCTCACGGGCATGACGGCGATCAACTCCGTCATCTCCTTCGCGGGCGTGCCCTCGCTGCCCTTCGGCGGTGTGGGCGAGTCGGGGTTCGGGCGCATCCACGGCGCGGACGGGTTGCGCGAGTTCGCCCGGCCGAAGGCGATCTCCAGGCAGCGTTTCGCCATACCGGGTATGAATCTGACGTCCTTCACCCGAAACCCCGCTGACCTGGACCGACTCGTGAAAATGGTCACCTTTCTCCACGGTCGGCGTAAGAGCTAGTTGTCCCGATACTTCCCCAAAAACGATCTTGCGTCCATAATGATGGGTTCCTACGGGGCCAGCAGGACGCGAGGTGTGCAGTGGCGACGGGACGCGACTACCGGGGAATGACCGCGGAGCAGCGATTAGCCGACCGCAGGGAGCGGTTGCTGACCGCCGCGTACACACTGTTCGCCGGCGCGGGGTTCACCGCGACCACGATCGAACGATTGTGCGCGGCCGCACGCATCTCGAACCGCGCCTTCTACGAATGTTTCACCGGGCGCGAGGACCTGATGCGGGCGGTCTACGAACGCTGCGTCGGCGAGACCCTCCTCGCGGTCGCCAAGGCCATCGGGGAGGCTCCTCCCGACGCCGACAGCCGGATCCAGGCGGGCATCCGCGAGTACATCGCCTTCGTCACCCGCGACCCCCGGCGCGCCCGGATCATGCACCTTGAGGTGCGGCGCGCCGGTGACATCCTCACCGTCCACCGGCAGCGCGCGGTGACCGGCTTCACCCAGATGATCGAAGAGACCCTGGGAGACCTGCCGGGCGGGCTGCCGGAAAGGACCCACCTTCTCGCCCTCGGGATGGTGGGCGCCATCCAGGAGCTTCTGATCGAGTGGGTCCTGGCCCCTACCACGCCGCCCCTGGACCACCTCGTCGAGACCGCCGTCCACATCTTCCGGCGCTCCTTCGGCGCCTGACCCTCCGGCGCGCCCATCTGGCCCCTGAGCGCCGATCAGGCCCCGTACAGGCCCCATACAGGCGCCGTTCAGGCGACGGCCGCGGCGGCCGGAAGCTCGACCGCGAGCACCCGGTGCAACCGGGTGACGGCCAGCAGCCGCATGACACGCGGGGGCACCGCCCTCAGGACGAGGCGGCGTTCCGCGCGTAGCGCGCGGCGGTGCGTGCCGACGAGCACGCCGAGCCCGGTGGCGTCGATCATCTCAAGGCCGGAGAGATCGACGATCATGTCACCGTCGCCCGAGTCGACCGCGTCGTGCAGGCGCGGACGCAACCTGGCGACCGTGCCCGCGTCGAGACGCGACCCGACGCTGACGACCTGGTGTCCCGGACCGCTCCGGCGTTGCATGCCGCCTCCTCTTGGCCGGCGACCTTGACAGGCCGCCTCAGACCCTTGCCCACCCTTCCGCTACCTATGCCTCTTCAGGGACGAAACCGGGCGGAGGCCGTCTCAGGGCGGCCGTTACGCTGGGCGGCATGACGCGAGCTGACAACGACAAGCCGGTGGTGCTCTCCAAGATCTACACCCGCACCGGGGACGACGGCACCACGACGCTCGGCGACATGAGCCGCACGCGGAAGACCGATCCCCGGCTGGCCGCGTACGCCGACGTCGAGGAGGCGAACGCCGCCATCGGCGTGGCCATGGCGCTGGGCGGTCTCCCCACCGAGATCGCGGAGGTGCTGGCCCGGGTGCAGAACGAGCTGTTCGACGTCGGAGCCGACCTGTGTACGCCCGTGACGGAGAACCCGGAGTTCCCCCCGCTGCGGGTGGAGCCGTCCTACATCGAGTGGCTGGAGACGCAGTGCGACCGGTTCAACGCGGAGCTGACGCCGCTGCGCAGCTTCATCCTCCCCGGCGGCGCGCCAGGTCCGGCACTCCTGCACGTGGCCCGCACGATCGTACGGCGGGCCGAGCGCACCACGTGGTCGGCGCTGGAGGTCCATGACGACGTGAACCCGCTCACCGCGAAGTACCTCAACCGTCTGAGCGACCTGATGTTCATCATCTGCCGCACGGCCGCGAACGGCGAGGAGCTCCTCTGGAAGCCCGGCGGCACCCGGTAGGCGGCCCCTGGGGCCCCTACGCCGCGTCGAGGTGGGCGCTGGGCGGGGCGGACTCGACCCAGGCCAGGAAGCCGGTGAGGGCGTCCTCGCTCATCGCGAGCGAGACTCCCGCGCAGTCGACGGTCCAGTAGCCGGCGGGGCCCTCCTCGCCGACGAGGGGACGACGGGTGGAAACGGTGAGGCCGCGCCTCGCGATGGCGTGGCGCGGCCTCAGTCGCAGTCCGAGAAACGGGATCCAGTGGAGCTCTCCGCCCGCATAGCGGGCCACCCCACTCCTCCAGGCGCGGTCTCCCGTGCGGAGGCTACATACGACGTTCCCCCGCGATCGTGCGAGCACGAGCCCGCGGAGGAACAGGAGGACGGCGATCACCACAACGCTTATCAGAATGTCCAGCGCCGCCATCGTCGCCCCCCACTTTCATGTTCGCTGTCGGTCAGACCTCTTCGCCGGCGGCACGCAGCCTGGCCCTGGCGCGCTTGGCCTCGATCTGCGCGTCGGTGTCCTCACCGTCGGCGTCGACGGACGCGAGAGCACGCTGCAGCGCGTCACGAGCCGCGGCCACGTCGACCTCGGACCCGAGCTCGGCCGTCTCTGCCAGAACCGACACGTCGTTGTTGGCCACCGAGATGAACCCGCCGTGGACGGCGGCGACGATGTCGCCTCCCTCCGCGCGCTTCACGCGGAGGACACCGCCCTCTACGAGGACACCCAGCACGGGCGCATGATTCGGCATAATACCGATCTCGCCGTCCACGGTCTTGGCAATCACCATGTCGGCCTCGCCGGACCAGATCTCGCGTTCCGGCGACACGACGCCGATGCGGAGCTTTGCCATCACAAACCTTCCTCGAATGCCGGTACGGCCGGGCCGTACCGGCACCCAGTTGTCAGCGGGCCAGTTCCTTCGCCTTGGCGATGGCCTGGTCGATGCCGCCGACCATGAAGAACGCCTGCTCGGGCAGGTGGTCGTACTCGCCCTCGCACAGGCCCTTGAAGGAGCGGATGGTCTCCTCGACGGGCACGAACTCTCCCGGCTGGCCGGTGAACGCCTCGGCGGCGTACATCGGGTGGGAGAGGAAGCGCTCGATGCGGCGAGCACGCTGGACGACGACCTTGTCCTCTTCCGACAGCTCGTCGATGCCGAGGATCGCGATGATGTCCTGCAGCTCGCGGTACTTCTGCAGGATCCGCTTGGTCTCCTGGGCGACCCGGTAGTGCTCCTCGCCGACGATCTGCGGGTCGAGGATCCGGGAGCTGGAGTCGAGCGGGTCCACCGCGGGGTAGATGCCCTTCTCCGAGATCGGCCGCGACAGAACGGTCTGCGCGTCGAGGTGCGCGAACGCGTTGTGCGGGGCCGGGTCGGTGATGTCGTCCGCGGGGACGTAGATCGCCTGCATGGAGGTGATCGAGTGACCGCGGGTCGAGGTGATGCGCTCCTGGAGAACGCCCATCTCGTCGGCCAGGGTCGGCTGGTAACCCACCGCGGACGGCATGCGGCCGAGCAGCGTGGACACCTCGGAACCGGCCTGGGTGAAGCGGAAGATGTTGTCGATGAACAGGAGCACGTCCTGCTTCTCGACGTCACGGAAGTACTCCGCCATGGTCAGCGCGGAGAGGGCGACCCGCAGACGGGTGCCCGGGGGCTCGTCCATCTGGCCGAACACCAGGGCGGTGTCCTTGAGGACGTCCGCCTCCTCCATCTCCAGCCAGAGGTCGTTGCCCTCACGGGTGCGCTCGCCGACGCCGGCGAAAACCGACGTACCGGAGAACTTCAGCGCGACCCGGCGGATCATCTCCTGGATCAGAACGGTCTTGCCGACACCCGCGCCGCCGAACAGGCCGATCTTGCCACCCTTGACGTACGGGGTGAGCAGGTCGATGACCTTGATGCCGGTGGGCAGCATCTCGGTGCGCGACTCCAGCTGGTCGAACGCCGGAGAGGGACGGTGGATGCCCCAGCGCTCCGTGATCTGGAGCGAGGAGGTGGGGGTGTCCAGCGCCTCGCCGAGGGTGTTCCACACGTGGCCCTTGACGACGTCGCCGACGGGCACCGAGATGGGGCCGCCGGTGTCGCTCACGACGGCGCCGCGCACGAGGCCGTCGGTGGGCTGCATGGAGATGGCGCGGACCAGGTTGTCACCCAGGTGCTGGGCGACCTCCATGGTCAGCAGCTTGGTGTCCTCGCCGAGGGTGACCTCGGTGGTCAGGGCGTTGTAGATCTCGGGCATCGCCTCGACGGGGAACTCCACGTCGACGACGGGACCCGTGACGCGGGCCACACGACCTACGGCGGTCGCGACGGTCTCAACAGTCATTGTGGTTTCTCACTCTTTCCCCGCTGAGGCGTCGGCGAGCGCGTTGGCGCCACCGACGATCTCACTGATTTCCTGGGTGATCTCGGCCTGGCGAGCCTGGTTCATCTGCTGGGTGAAGGTGCTGATGAGCTCGTTGGCGTTGTCGGTCGCCGACTTCATCGCCCTGCGGCGGGAGGCGTGCTCCGAGGCGGCCGACTGGAGCAGCGCGTTGTAGATGCGCGACTCGATGTAGCGGGGAAGGAGCTGGTTCAGCACCTCACCCGCGGTCGGCTCGAACTCGTAGTACGGCAGCGGGCCCTCGGCCGGCTCCTCGGTGGTCTCCTCCACCTCGAGCGGCAGGATCCGCTTGACCTGCACCTCCTGCGTCAGCATCGAGACGAACTGGGTGTACACGACGTGGATCTCGTCGATCCCGTTCTCGTCCGCGAAGGCGCTGACCAGCGCGTCGCCGATCTCCTTGGCGTGGGCGTAGAGCGGGTTGTCGGAGAACCCCGACCACTCCCCGCTCATCTCCCTGCCGCGGAAGCGGTGCCATCCGATGCCCTTGCGGCCGACGACGAACGGCTTCATCTCCACGTTGCGGCCACGCAGGTGACCGGCCAGCGCCTCGGCCTCGCGCAGGATGTTGGCGTTGAAGCCTCCGGCGAAACCGCGGTCGCTGGTCACGATCAGCACGCCGGCCGTGGCCGGACGCTCCTTGGCGACCGTCAGCGGGTGGTCGACCTCCGCCGTGTTGCTGAGGACGGCCGACACCGCGCGAGTGATCTCGCGCTCGTACGGTACGGCCGCCTCCATGCGTTGCTGCGCCTTGATGATGCGGGACGAGGCGATGAGCTCCTGGGCGCGGGTGATCTTCGCCGTGGACTTGACCGACCTGATCCGCCGCCGCAGCAGTCTTAGCTGGGCACCCATGAGCTACTTCTTCTCGGTCTTGCGGACGTGCTTCACGATCTTCTCCTGGCCGACCTCGTCCGCCGTGAGCGCCTCGACCGGCTCGTCCTGGACCAGCAGCTCGCCGGACGACGTCTGGAACGTCTTCTTGAACTCCGTGATCGCGTCCTTGAGGGTCGTGACCGTGTCGTCGTTCAGGTCCTTGGTCTCGCGGATGCTGTCGAGGACGCCCTTGTACTGCGACGAGAGGTACTCAAGGAACTCGGCCTCGAAGCGGGCCACGTCCTCCAGCGGTACGTCGTCGAGCTCGCCGCTGGTGCCGGCCCAGACGGAGACGACTTCCTTCTCCACAGGGTACGGGGTGTACTGCGGCTGCTTGAGCAGCTCGACCAGGCGGGCGCCGCGCTCCAGCTGGGCGCGGGAGGCCGCGTCCAGGTCGGAGGCGAAGGCCGCGAAGGCCTCCAGGTCGCGGTACTGCGACAGCGACAGGCGCAGCGTGCCGGCGACCTTGCGCATCGCCTTGATCTGCGCAGAACCGCCGACTCGGGAGACCGAGACACCGACGTTGATCGCCGGACGGACACCCGCGTTGAACAGGTCGGTCTCCAGGAAGCACTGACCGTCGGTGATGGAGATGACGTTGGTCGGGATGAACGCCGAGACGTCGTTGCCCTTCGTCTCGATGATCGGAAGACCGGTCATCGATCCCGCGCCGAGGTCGTCGGAGAGCTTGGCGCAGCGCTCCAGCAGACGCGAGTGCAAGTAGAAGACGTCGCCGGGGAACGCCTCACGGCCCGGCGGACGGCGCAGCAGCAGGGACACGGCGCGGTAGGCGTCGGCCTGCTTGGTCAGGTCGTCGAAGACGATGAGAACGTGCTTGCCCTGGTACATCCAGTGCTGGCCGATGGCCGAACCGGTGTAGGGCGCGAGGTACTTGTAACCGGCCGGGTCCGAGGCGGGGGCGGCGACGATGGTGGTGTACTCCATCGCGCCCGCCTCCTCCAGGCGGGCCCTGACCTGCGCGATCGTGGAACCCTTCTGGCCGACCGCGACGTAGACGCAGCGAACCTGCTTCGACGGGTCGCCGGTGGCCCAGTTCTCGCGCTGGTTGAGGATCGTGTCCACGGCGATCGCGGTCTTGCCCGTACCGCGGTCACCGATGATCAGCTGGCGCTGGCCGCGGCCGATCGGCGTCATGGCGTCGATCGCCTTGAGGCCGGTCTGCAGCGGCTCCTTCACCGGCTGACGCTGGACGACCGAGGGCGCCTGGACTTCGAGGGGACGGCGCCCCTCGGCCTCGATGGTGCCCTTGCCGTCCAGGGGGTTGCCCAGCGGGTCGACCACGCGGCCGAGGAAGTTGTCCCCGACCGGCACGGACAGGACCTCGCCCGTCCGGCGGACCGACTGGCCCTCCTCGACACCGCTGAAGTCGCCGAGGACGACGACGCCGATCTCCCGGACGTCCAGGTTCAGCGCCAGACCGCGCGTACCGTCCTCGAACTCGAGCAGTTCGTTCGCCATCGCCGAGGGAAGGCCGGAGATGTGGGCGATGCCGTCGCCGGCGTCGACGACGGTCCCGATCTCCTCCCGCGCCCCGCCTTCCGGCTCGTACGCCTGAACGAACCGCTCAAGCGCGTCCCGGATCTCGTCCGGCCGGATCGTCAGCTCCGCCATCTCTTCTCAGTCTCCCTAATCATCGGCCGCCTCGACACTGCTAGCCGGCCAACCGGCGGCGGACATCTTCAATACGTCCTGCGATCGTGGTGTCGATCAACTCGTCGCCGAGCCTGACCGAGAATCCACCCAGCACCCGCGGATCCACCTCGGTGTTCAGGTGGATGTCACGACCGTACGTGGTGCGCAGCCAGGTCGCGAGACGCTCCCTCTGGCCGTCGCTCAGCGGAACCGCGCTCCGCACCACGGCGACAAGCTGTTGCCGCTGCTCCGCGACGAGCTGGATGTAGGTGTCCAGCCCTCGTTCCAAGCTACGTCCTCGCGGGTGCAGCGCGAGCTGGGTGATCAGTCGCAGCGAGGACGGCGCGACCCGGTCGCCGAGCAGGTCGGCGAGCAGTTGCCGCTTGGCCTCGCCCGGAACGGCCGGGTCGACCAGCGCCAGGCGCAGCGAGGGGTTCGCCTCGACGATGCGGCCGAACCGGAAAAGCTCGTCCTCCACGTCGTCGAGCCTGCCCTGGGACTCGGCCTCGGCGGCCGAGGCGATGACGCTGAGCCGCTCCAGCGCGTCCGAGAGGTCGGCTGACCTGGACCACTTGGCGGAGACGGCCGCGACGACCGTCTCCAGGGCGGCGTCACTGATCTTGCCGCCCAGCAGGGACCGCAGGACCTCGGCCTTCTGCTCCGCGGAACGGGCGGGGTCGGCGAGGTTGCGCCGGAGCCCGTGCTCACGGTCGAGCAGGACGGCGACGCCGTGCAGGTCCTCGGCCAGGCGGCCGAGGTCCGCCGTCGCGGCCACCGCGTTGAAACGCTCTTCGACGGCGCCGAACGAGGTGCGGCTCAGGCCCCTCATCAGCGCACCGCCGCCCCGCCCGCGGACTCGAGCTCCTCAAGGAACCGGTCCACGACACGGCTCTGCCGGGTCTCGTCTTCGAGCGACTCCCCGACGATGCGGCCGGCGAGCTCGGTCGCGAGGCGACCCAGTTCACCGCGCAGCTGGGCGAACGCCTGCTGGCGGTCGGCCTCGATCTGCGCGTGCGCCGCCTCGACCAGGCGCCGGGCCTCGGCCTGGGCCTCTTCACGGAGCTCGACCTTGATCTGCGCGGCCTGCTCACGAGCCTCTTCCCGCATGCGGGCGGCCTCGTGACGTGCCTCGTTCAGCTTGGCCTTGTACTCCTCCAGCGTGCGCTGGGCTTCGGCCTGGGCGTCCTCGGCCTTCTTGATGCCACCTTCGATGGCCTCGGTCCGCTCCTCCAGCGTCTTCTGGATGCGCGGGGTGAGGATCCTGCCGACGACGATGAAGACGACCAGGAACGCGAAGCCGCCGACGATGAGCTCGTAAGCATGCGGGATGAGCGGATTCTCCGCTTCCGCGGCGAGGAGCTTGGCTCCCAGAGTCATGGCTGCAGCCTTTCGTCAGGGGTTGTTCGCGTTACTTGATGCCCTGGAAAATGAACGGCGCGACCAGACCGATGAGGGCCAGCGCCTCGGTGAGGACGAAGCCCAGCAGCATGTTCTGGCGGATCAGGCCGTAGGCCTCGGGCTGGCGGGCGATCGCCTGCACGCCCTGACCGAAGATGATGCCGACGCCGATGCCGGGGCCGATGGCGGCGAGACCATAGCCGATGGCGGTGACGTTGCCGGAGACCTCAGCGAGAAGGCTCATTGTGATGCTTTCCTTTACTTGTCGGCCGGTGAAGATTCACCGGTCAGTACCAGGTCAGTGGAGAGACTCAGTGCTCGGGGTGCAGCGAGCCGCCGATGTACATCGCGGCCAGCATCGTGAAGAGGAACGCCTGCAGGAACTCGATGAAGATCTCGAACCCGGTCATGACGATGGTCATCACCACACCGAGGACGCCGACCGCGGCGCCGGTGACGGTCAACCTCTCGAAGAGGAACCAGAAACCGACCGCGCTGAAGAACGCCAGCAGCATGTGACCGGCGAACATGTTGGCGAAGAGTCGGACGGCGTGAGTGAACGGCGCGATGATCAGGTTCGAGAGGAACTCGATCGGAGCCAGCAGCAGGTAGATCGGCTTGGGCAGCCCCGGCGGGAACATCATGTTCTTGAAGTAGCCGACGAGCCCCTGGTGCTTGATCCCCAGGTAGATCTTGATCACGTAGATCGTGATCGCGAAGACGAACGGGAAAGCGATGTGCGACGCGATCGGAATCTGGACGAACGGCACGACACCGAAGACGTTGTAGAGGAGGATCAGGAAGAACAAAGAGAGCAGCAGCGGCATCCAGCGCTCGGCGTCCTTGCCCAGGAACGGGCGGGCCACCTGGTCGCGGACGAAGAGGTAACCGAGCTCACCCATGTTCTGCATGCCGCGAGGCACGAGCTTCGGCCTGGAGAAGGCGGCCCACCCGAGCGCGCAGACAATGAGCGCGCCGGCGACGGCGAGCAAGGCGGGCTTCGACGCCCATTCCGGGGCGCCTGGCCAGAGCGGGGGGAAGTTGAAGATCGAAGGCCCCGGGGCTTCGAACTCTCCGTCGGCGAGGACCGTCAGCGCGCTCACGCGGCGTTCCCTCCAAGATGGTGGATCAACAGAAGACTGCGGGATGTGGTCGGCGCGCTCAGCGGCCGTACTTCACATAGACCAGGTAGACGGCGAGCACGACCCCGAGGATGACGCCTATCGGGAAAAACGCGCCCACGCCGGTCCAACGGTCCAGCAACCAGCCGACACCGCCCCAGACCAGCATCCCGGCGATCAGTGTGCTCGGGACGGACCAGGCGGCATTGGCGAAGTCGCGGCCGTCTTCCTCGGGCTTGCGCTGCTCGCTCATCGCGGGCACGACGATAGCAGGCGGGCAGGGGACTAGTCATATCGGACCCCACACCGGCCCCGGGGAATCTTACGCTCATCATCGACCGCCCTGTCCGGGAACCTTGGCGTCGGGGTCGACGTACAGCATTTTGAGTTTCAGGAAGGCCCGCACCTCGCCGATCGTCCACACGATCGTGCAGATGACGACGCCCCATCCGAGGGCACGCGGCGTGAAGGCGGTGGCGTCGGCGAAGGAGCTCAGCAGCACCATCAGCAGGATGACCTTGACCAGGTAGCCCAGCACGGCGGCCAGCATCATCAGCTGCGGCGAGACCCGGCCCGCCCAGGTGACGGCCACGAGGCCGGCGGTGAAGAACGCGGCGACCACGACGACCCCGATCGCCGCTCCCAGCGCACCCTTGGTTCCGGCCATCAGCGCGGACACGACCACGACAACCAGCCCGACCGCAATGGTGGGTACAGCCGCGCTTTTGAGCGCGCGAACGTCGTTGGCCTGCATCGGTGCTCCAAGAAACAGTTGTCAAGCGAGCGATTGCTACCTTGCGAGGCGAGCCCTGCCCGCCCCTTGCTAGTGAAAGGTATCACAAGCTCAGGAATGGGTGCCTTTACCTGGGCTTTCGTGCAGGTAGACCGATGAATCGACGATCCGCCATCCCGGCTTGGGGGACCTGGTGGACCAACCGGTGATCAAGGGGAACGGCGGGATCAGCCCGCCGCCGCGGAGGCACGGGAACTGGTCGCCGCGCCGGGCACCGGGGGGTCGTCCGCGGCCGGGCCGGAATCGGGCGCGGGCCCCCGGCGACCCGAGGCGTGGGAGCCCCCGCCGCGGCCGCCCCGGCCTGAACGCCAGAGCGGCAGGCCCATCATCACCAGCACGACCAGCGCGAGCAGCACGACGACGGGGAAGACGATCAGCGGCACGCCGCCGACCGACAGGCCCACGACGGTCGCGGCGAACAGGAACGTCCACGCGTACATGATGAGGACGGTGCGCCGGTGGGAGTGGCCCACCTGCAGCAGCCGGTGGTGCAGGTGACCACGGTCGGGCGCGAAGGGCGACTTCCCGTACGAGGTGCGCCGCACCACCGCCATGATGAGGTCGGCCAGCGGGAGCACCATCACCGCAAGCGGAAGCAGGATCGGCAGGACGACGGGGAACCGGTTGATGTCGCCCGCGGCGCCGGTGTAGTCGACCGTGCCGGTCACCGTGACCACCGAGGTCGCGAGCACCAGGCCGATCAGCATCGCGCCCGTGTCGCCCATGAAGATCTTGGCGGGATGGAAGTTGTGCGGCAGGAATCCGAGGCACATCCCGATCAGGATGGCGGTGATGGCCGCCGTGACGCTGAGGCGGCCCTGGTCCATGCTGTCGGTGAGCGCGATGGTCCACGCGAACGTCGCCAGCGCGGCGATGCAGACGATGCCGGCCGCGAGGCCGTCGAGGCCGTCCACGAAGTTCACCGCGTTGATGGCGACGACGACGATCAGCATGGTGATGATCGTTTGCAGCGTGCTGTCGAGGCTGATCGTGTTGCCGTTGGGCAGGGGAACCCACAAAAGGGTGAGCTTGAACGCGACCAGCAGCCCGGCGGCGGCGATCTGCCCCCCGAGCTTGATGAAGGCGTCCATCCCCCACCAGTCGTCGAGGAAGCCGATCAGCACGATCACGCCGCCCGCGAGGGCCAGCGCGATGACGGTCTTGCCGTCGCCCATCCGGGAATCGGCCAGTTTCGGGCCGATGTGGTCGAGCCGGCTCGCGACGAACAGCCCTGCCAGCATGCCGGCGTACATCGCCAGGCCACCGAGGCGCGGGGTGCGGACCGTGTGCACGTCTCTCTCGCGGATCTCCGGCGCGGCGCCGATGCGCAGCGCGAAAACCCTGACCAGCGGGACCAGCAGATACGTGACCGCCGCTGCTACCAGCGCTATGAGAGTGTATTCGCGCACGAACCTAGTTTCCCGGATTGTCCGGTCAGTTGTGACCGGAAAACTGCACAGAACAGCACATTAACCGCGTGGATACGCTGGATGACCCCGGGTGAGCTGCGTCACCCGCTCGGCCACCGACGCTACCGCACCCTCGTCGCGCACGGCCTGCGCGACCATCGAGGCGATCTCCTTCATCTCCGTCACCCCCATGCCCTGCGTCGTCACGCACGGGGTGCCGATGCGGATGCCGGATGTCACCGTGGGCGGCTCGGGATCGTACGGGATCGCGTTGCGGTTGAGTGTGATCTTCGCACGGGCGCAGCTCCGCTCGGCCGCCGCACCCGTCACCCCGATGCCGCGCAGGTCGATCAGCGCGAGATGGGTCTCGGTGCCGCCGGAGACCGGGCGCATGCCCTCGCCCGCGAGCGCGTCGGTCAGCGCGCGGGCGTTGGCGACGACCTGCTCGGCGTACGCGCGGAACGCGGGCCGCCCCGCCTCGCCGAAGGCCACCGCCTTGGCCGCTATGGCGTGCATCAGCGGGCCGCCCTGGACGAACGGGAACACCGCCCGGTCGATCTTTCCGGCCAGCTCCGCCGTGCACAGGATGCCGCCGCCCCTCGGCCCGCGCAGGGCCTTGTGCGTCGTGAACGTCACCACGTCGGCGTGCGGCACGGGCGAGGGGACGGCGCCACCCGCCACCAGGCCGATCGTGTGCGCGGCGTCCACGAGCAGCCAGGCCCCCACCTCGTCGGCGATGCCGCGGAACACCGTGAAGTCGATGAGCCGCGGATAGGCCGTGGCGCCGCAGATGATCAGCTTGGGCTGGTGCAGGACCGCGAGCTCGCGAACCTCGTCGTAGTCGATGGTCTCGGTGTCGCGCCGCACCCCGTACGCCACGACGTCGAACCAGCGCCCGGAGAAGTTCACCTTGGAGCCGTGGGTCAGGTGGCCGCCGTGGGAGAGCTCCATCGCGAGCATGGTGTCGCCCGGCTGGAGCAGCGCCGCGTAGGCCGCCAGGTTGGCCGACGAGCCCGAGTGGGGCTGGACGTTGGCATGATCGGCCCCGAACAGCGCTTTCGCCCGGTCGATGGCGAGCTGCTCGGCACGGTCGACCACCTCGCAGCCGCCGTAGTAACGGCGACCGGGGTACCCCTCGGCGTACTTGTTGGTGAGTGTCGAGCCCAGCGCCGCGATCACGGCGGGCGAGGCGAAGTTCTCACTGGCGATCAGCTGGAGGCCGCCGCGCTGCCGCCCGAGCTCGTCGAGCAGGATCTGGGCGATCTCCGGATCTTCCCCCTGAAGCTCGGAGAAATCAGGCCCGTAGAAGTCATCAGCGCGCTCGTGGCCGCGTCCTTTCGCGTGCATGGCTCGCTCACCACTCCTTTCCCCCGCGCGGAAACGCGTGCGGTAAGGACCACCGATCTCCCCACTGTATGCCTCGTCATGCCAGGTCACCGCACTTCTGAGGACTTCCGGGGGCTCACGGGGACTCCCGGGGCGGTGATCAGCTGTAGGCGTGGGGAGCGGTGGACGCGGTCGGCACCCAGCGGGGGGTGTCCGCCGCCTGGTCGCTGATCGCGGTCAGCACGGCCTGGCGGTACATGCCGAGACGGTTGCGCCACTCGGTCATGTCCTGGACGTACCGCTCGGCGACCGGCGCGTCCCAGACGTCCCGGCTGCGGGCCATCTGGTACGCCTTGTCGAGCGAGGTGGTGAGCCCTTCGAGCAACGGCTGCGTCTGCTGCCAGAGGTCCACGAGCTTCTGGTACTCGGGGTTGAACCTCCAGTTGCTCGCCTGGCCGTCCGGGCTGAACGGGTCGGACGAGGACGACGCGGGCGGCGTCTCCCCGGGCTGGAGCGGCTTCGGCGCCGGCGGGTCGGCATACATCTCGGGCGGCCCTCCTCTACGAACCGGACGGCGATGTCACGTCGCCCGCGGCCTCGGACGACGAGCTCGAACCCCACCCGTCCGGCGGCGACTCGGACTCTTCCCGCCACCCGGCCGGCGAACCGGGACCATGCGACGGGAAGGCGCCACCGACTTCAACGGAACCCGTCTCGACGTCGCCGGGGCCGCCGCCGCTGTAAGCGCCGTTCCGGGCCGCCTCATCGCCGGGGGCGTAAACCCCTGACTGGACGTGCTGACCGGGCTGGACGGCGGCCTGAGGCGCCGCGAGGCCCTGCTCTGTCGCGTCTCCACCCGAATCCGGGGCGAGGGGGGCGGACGGCTTGGCCGAGCCGGACGGGTCGTCAGGCTGGATGTAGCCGACGGGCCCGTCCGCGTGGGGATGACCAGGCGCGGCCCCGTCGGGAGGGACGACCACCGGCTGTTCCAGCGGGGGGATCTTGTCCATGTTCTGGGTCAGCCAGTGGAGATGCTCCGCGCTGGGCGGCTTCATGGTGACCTCGACGACCCTCACACCGTCGACGTCGATCACCCGCGTGCGCTCCTGCGTGGTGTCGATGTCGTTGGGATTGTCAGCGTTCGGCGTATCCAGCTGCCCATCGGCCCCACCCGAAGGCACGACCTGCGACTGATCCCCCGTCGGAACCGAATCAGCCTTGGGCGCGGAATCACCGTTAGGAGCGGAGTCCCCCGTAGGCGCCGGATCAGCCGGGGGTGCGGAATCAGCGTGAGGCGTCGAATCGCCCGTAGGCGCCGGATCAGCCTGGGGAGCAGGATCGGCCTTGGGGGCGGGGTCGGATTTTTCAGCCGTCGGGCTGGGGTCCGAGCCGTCGATCTTGTTAGCGTCCTGCTTGTCGGGCCTATCCGCCTGCGGGGCGTCCTGCCTGTCGGAATGCTCGGGCTTGGGCGTGTGGTCCGGCTTGCCGGCCTTCGGACTGGGGTCCGAGGTGTCGCCCTTGGGCGCCTCGTGCTTGTCCGGCTTGTCGGCCTTCGGGGACGGATCGGTCTGGTCGGCCTTGGGAGACTCGTGCTTCTCGGGCTTCTCGGCCTGCGGAGACTCCACCTTGTGGGTCTTGTCCTGCCCGTCGGCCTTGGGAGCCGGGTCCTTTTCAGCCTTGGGAGTGTGATCCTTGTCGGCCTTCGGGGTGTCGTGCTTGTCCCTGTCGTTCTTGCTTGGGTCGCTCTTGTCGGCCTTGGGGGCGTCGTCCTTGTCGGACTTCGGGGTGTGGTCCTTGTCCGGCTTGTCGGCCTTGGGTGCCTGGCCCTTGTCGGACTTCGGGGCGTCTTGCTTGTGCGACCCGTCCTGGGTGTCGGAGGTGGGAGTGCCATCCTTGTTGGCCTTGTCAGACTTATCACCCTTTTCGGACTTGTCGTCCTTAGCCTTCGAGTCCTGCTTGTCAGGCGCGGTCGGCTTCATGCCCTTGGGGCCGGTCACCGGATCGTTCTGCTTTTCCTTCTTCTCCAGAAGGACGAGCCGGGCTCCGACATCCTTGACCAGCGTGTCTCCCGCGTCCGCCACCTGGGCGGGCCTGTGGGTCGCCGGGACCGAAAGACCGGCCGCGCTCGTCAGCTGGGTGATGCGGGACTCGACGGTGCGCATCTGCGTGCCCGCACGCCCGACCTCTGCCAACAGGTCACGGACCAGCTTCGGGTCCATTCCGTCCAGCTTGCCCATGGGCGTCTCCCGGTGCTCGTGGATCGCCGCTCCCCCTGGTCCGCGTCAGAGAGGGCTCTCGCCCGCTCGCAGCTATGCTCCCTCGCTCCAGCCCGTCGCTCAAGAGCACAGACGCACATCACGGTACTGAGACGTACCGCCTGTACGCCTCGACGATAGCCATACGGCATGAGTCACGAGGGAAGGGAGCGGCGCACGAGCCGTGGCCCAGGCGCCGCCACACGCGTCCCCGCGCAGCGTCAGCCGTCTTTCTTCGTGGCGTCCGCCGGGCCGGACTTTTCGGGCGTCTCCGAGTCGGCCGGGCCGGCTCGGTCGATCTTCTCCGCGGGATCGCTCACGACCGGCCCGTCGCCCTTGCCGACCGTCTCGGGCTTGTCGTCGGCCTGATCCGGCTTGTCAGCCTGGTCGACCTTCCCGATCAGGTCACCCTTGTCCGCAAGATCATCCTTGTCGGCGAGGTCCGCCTTGTCGGTGAGGTCACTCTTGTTCGCGAGGTCGCTCTTATCCGTGAGATCAGTCCCGGTGAGGTCGGCCTTGTCGGACACTTCCGACTTATCAGGCTCCGACTTCTCCGGCTCCGGCTCCGGGTCGGCGTCCGTCGCGACGTACCCGATCACGCTCCGCAGCTTCTCGACCGAGATGGCGCCCTTGCGCAGCACCCGGGGCACGGGCGTCGTCAGGTCGATGATCGTGGAAGGCGTGTTGTCGGCGCACGCGCCGCCGTCGAGGTAGACCGTGACCGACTCCCCCAGCTGCTCCTCGGCGTCCGCCGCGGTCGTCGCGGGCGGCGCGCCGGACCGGTTGGCGCTGCTCACCGCCATGGGCCCCGTCTCCTTCAGCAACTCCAGCGCGACCGCGTGCAGCGGCATCCGGATCGCGACCGTGCCCTTGGAGTCCCCGAGGTCCCAGTTGAGCGAGCGGCTCGCCCGGCAGACCAGCGTCAGCGGGCCCGGCCAGAACGAGTCGATCAGATCTTGCCCGTACATGCCGAGATCCTCGACCAGGGCGGCCGCCGCGCGGACGGTGCCGACCAGGACGGGGACGGGCATGTCTCTGCCGCGCCCCTTGGCCTCCAGCAGGTCGGCGACCGCCGACGGGGTGAAGGCGTCGGCCCCGATGCCGTAGACCGTGTCCGTCGGTATGACCACGAGCTCGCCGGCCCGGATGGCCGACGCCGCGTCGGCCAGCCCTGCGGCACGCTCCTCTATGTTCGAAGAGTCATAGCGTCGACTCACGACTTCTCATCCTCCCAAGTGGGTGGGGCCCCGGCGCCGGGTGACCGGTGCGCGGGCCCCTATTCCTGGCCGAATCGTGCCGTGACGAAACGATCGCGGTTGGCGAGATCGGCGTTGTTGCGAGCGTCCCGCCAGCCACGTTCCTCGGAGAACACGAGGTAGACGGCCGATCCCTGCTGGTCGGCGTGCTCGACGGCCACCAGGCCGCCGGGACGCAGTAACCGCCGGGCCGTACGCTCGACCGCGCGTACCTCGTCAAGACCGTCCTCCCCCGAGCCGTACAGGGCGCGGGACGGATCGTAGTCGCGCACCTCGGGATCGCGTGGCACGGCCCCCGGAGGGATGTATGGCGGGTTGGAGACGACCAGGTCCACCTGGCCGTCGAGCTCGGGAAGGCAGTCGGCGAGATCCTCGGGGTGGAGGGACACGCGGCCCTGACCATGCTCCACGATGTTCTGCTTGGCCCAGCCGTACGCCACCGGATCGACCTCGACCGCGTGTACCTGGGCGAGCGCGACCTCCTGGGCGATCGACAGGGCGATGGCCCCCGAGCCGGTGCCGAGGTCGACCACGACCGGGGACGCGACGTCCATCTCGCGTAGCCGGTCGATCGCCCAGCCCGCAACCACCTCGGTCTCGGGACGGGGCACGAAGACGCCCGGACCGACCTCCAGCGACAGATAACGGAAGTAGGCGCGCCCGGTGATGTGCTGCAACGGCTCCCGTGCCTCGCGCCGCGCGATGCCCTCCCAGAACAGCGCGTCGAACTCCGAATCGGGCACCGTGTGGAGCTGGCCACGCCGCACGCCATGGACGAACGCCGCGATCTCCTCAGCGTCGGTTCGCGGTGAGGGCACACCCGCCTCGGCGAGCCGGGCGGTGGCGAGCGCTATCTCGTCCATCAGGAGGGTCATGGGAGTTTTCGTCGATTGTGTCGTTACGAGTGGGAGGCGAGCTTGTCCGCCATCTCGGCGTCCGTCAGTGCCTGTATGACCGCGGAGAGATCGCCGTCGAGGACGTGGTCGAGGTTGTAGGCCTTGAACCCTACGCGGTGGTCGGAGATGCGGTTCTCCGGGAAGTTGTAGGTGCGGACGCGCTCGGAGCGGTCGACCGTGCGCACCTGCGACTTCCGCTCGGCCGAGGCCGCGGCGTCGGCCTCCTCCTGGGCGATGGACAGCAGCCGCGCGCGCAGGATCCGCAGGGCGGACTCCTTGTTCTGCAACTGGCTCTTCTCGTTCTGGCAGGAGACGACCACGCCGGTCGGCACGTGGGTGATGCGCACGGCCGAGTCGGTGGTGTTGACGCTCTGCCCGCCGGGACCGGAGCTGCGGAACACGTCGATGCGGAGGTCGTTGGGGTCGATCTGCACCTCGACGTCCTCCGCCTCGGGGTACACGAGGACACCGGCGGCGGAGGTGTGGATGCGGCCCTGCGACTCGGTGACCGGGACACGCTGGACCCGGTGGACCCCGCCCTCGAACTTCAGGCGCGACCAGACCCCGTCGGCGCCCTTGCCCTTCACCGCGACCGTGACGTCCTTGTAGCCGCCGAGGTCGGAGTGCTGCGCGTCGATGATCTCGGTCTTCCAGCCGACGCGCTCGGCGTACCGGAGATACATGCGGAGCAGGTCCCCGGCGAACAGGGCGGACTCCTCGCCGCCCTCGCCGGCCTTGATCTCCATGATGATGTCTTTGTCGTCGTTGGGGTCGCGCGGGACGAGCAGGTGCGTGAGCCGCTCCTCCAGCGGGGAGATGCGGCCTTCGAGCTCGACGGCCTCCTCGGCGAAGGCCGGGTCCTCGCCGGCGAGCTCCTTGGCGGCCTGAAGGTCGTCGCGCACGCCTTCGAGCTCACGGTAGGTGGAGACGATGGGCGTCAGCTGCGCGTAGCGCTTGCCGAGGGTCCGTGCCTGGTTCTGGTCGGCGTGCACGGCGGGGTCGGCGAGCTTCTGCTCAAGCTCCGCGTACTCGTTGAGCAACTCGTCGAGGTTCACCGTGTGTCCTTCTTCCATCACGAACAGGCAAGAACCGGGGCCATCACCAAGAACGCCGACCCGGGCACGCCCCCCGGAAAGGGGGACGATTCCGAGCCGGCGCTTCTCGCCGAGCTACTTGCTCGCGGGCTTCTTGCCGAAACGCTTCTCGAAGCGGGCGACCCGGCCACCGGTGTCCAGGATCTTCTGCTTGCCCGTGTAGAACGGGTGGCAGGCCGAGCACACGTCGGCGTGGATGACGCCGTTCTTGGCGGTGCTGCGGGTGGTGAAGCTGCTGCCACAGCTGCACGTCACCTGCGTGATGCCGTACTCCGGGTGAATGTCGGGCTTCATTTCAATCCTCTCTGGCGCGGTCGCCGGGTCGCCTTCGTCTCTCGCGGTCAGGTGACGCGCGGGCGGGCGGGAACCGGAACCGCCGTGGTTCGGCTACCAGTGTGCCAGATCCTGTAACCACACCAGGCCATCGATCATTCCCGGGCGGGAGGGACCCGTTCCCGGGCGGGACAGGACCCTGACACGGCACCACCGGAGCGATCTCCGGCGGCCTGCCGAGCCTAAGCCAGCGCACCCCAATATTTCCCAAAAATTCAACACCTGGCGGTAAGCGTTGCGCAATCCCCGGGTCAGGCTTCTCCCACGAGTTCCACGCGCGCCCGCCCGCGCCGCACGGCCGCGGCGGGCTCCGCGCGCCCGGTGACGATCGGCATCGCCCTGTCAGCCGTGGCCGAGATAGGCCAGGACCGCGAGCACCCGGCGGTGGTCGTCGGGCGTGGGGTCGAGACCGAGCTTACCGAAGATGCCGGAGATGTGCTTCTCGACCGCGCCCTCGGTGACGCGCAACCGCCCGGCGATCGCGTTGTTGGACCGGCCCTCCGCCATCAGCCCCAGCACCTCCGACTCCCTGGCGGTCAGCGAGTCGGTCGGCCGGTCGTGCCGGTGGCGGCTCAGCAGTTGCATGACGACCTCGGGGTCGATGACCGTACCGCCCGAGGCGACCCGGCGCACCGCGTCGAGGAACTCGGCCACGTCGGCTACCCGCTCCTTGAGCAGGTAGCCCACCGCCGCCGCGCCGCGCCCGATGAGCTCGGTGGCGTACCGCTCCTCGACGTACTGGGAGAGCACCAGCACGGGCAGGCCGGGCACCAGCGCACGGGCCGCGAGCGCCGCCCGGAGACCCTCGTCGGTGTGGCTCGGCGGCATGCGCACGTCGACGACCGCGAGATCGGGCTGGTAGACGCGCACGGCCTCGACCAGCCCGGGGCCGTCGCCCGTCGCGGCGACCGTGTCGATACCGCCGTCGGCGAGCAGCCTGATCATGCCTTCGCGCAGCAGGACGGAGTCCTCCGCGATCACCACCCGCATGGCGCCCGCCACATGAGGACCGTCACCATTCGTACGGTAGCCGGGCGCGGACGAGCGTGGGGCCGCCCGGCGGGCTTTCGACGGTCAGCGAGCCGTCGATCGTCGCCGCGCGGTCGGCGAGCCCGGCGAGCCCGCCCCCCGGTCGTGCCTCCGCGCCGCCGACGCCGTTGTCCCGTACCTCGACCACCACGCGGTCGTGCTCGCGGCTCACCTTGACCGACGCCTCCGTGGCCACCGAATGCCTGGCGATGTTGGTCAGCGACTCGGCGACGATGAAGTACGCGATGCTCTCGACCGCCGCGGGCGGCCGTTCGGTGATCTCGACCGACACCTCGACGCGGACCGGCGCCCGGGCGGCGAGCGCGGAGAGCGCCGCGTCGAGGCCCCTGTCGGTGAGGATTGCCGGGTAGATGCCGCGCGCGAGATCGCGTAACTCGGTGATCGCGGCCTTGGTCCCCGCATGGGCCTGGGCGAGCAGCTCCCGAGCCTCCTCGGGATGGGAGTCGAGCTTCGCCTGGGCCCTTCCGAGGTCCATGGCCACCGAGAGCAGCCGCTGCTGGGCCCCGTCGTGCAGGTCGCGCTCGATCCTGCGCCGCTCAGCCTCGGCGGCGTCCACGCCACGGGCCCGGCTCGCCCGCAGGTGCATGACCCGCGCCTCGTCGCCGGGACCGAGGAGCGCGGTGGCCAGCGTGCCGTGGAGCCAGGCCATGGCCCGGACGATGTAGAGCGTTGCGACCAGGAGGAGCAGCCCGAGGAAGGCCCACGGCAGCGACCCGGGCACGCTGTCGATCACCAGCCGGTCGGTGATCGAGGTCGTCTGGCCCATGGCCACGAGGACCGGCTGGACGAGGAACCCGATGGAGCACACCCACAGCGTCAGCGACACGAAGAACTCGACCAGGCCGAGCGGGAACAGGAGCAGCAGGTAACCGAGGTCCTTCCAGGTGGCCAGGTCGCCGAACAGCCACCCCAGATGCGCGCCGAGCCCCCGCTCGGGCCTCGGCCGGTAGGGATCGGGAATGGTGACGCCCAGAGCGAGCCGCAGGAGACGCCGCTCCAGCATGGCTCCCCCGCGCCACAGCAGCATCGTCAGCACCAGCAGCGGCAGTCCGATCCAGACCAGGACCAGCGTCAGCGCGGCGGGCACGGCCGTCGCGAGGATCACGAACCAGGTGACGCCGAAGGCGATGCTGACCATCAGGTACGGCGCGGCCCGCCAGGTCATGGGGTCGACGAGCAGGCCGAGAGGCCCGCGGGGCCCCAACGGCACCCGTTCGCGCAACGGGGGGCGCCCTGTCACCGCCGCCTCGGCAGTCATCCTGTGGCTCCTCCTGTCGGGCACCCGGTCGGGTGCCGTCACGCGACCGGACGGTACGAGCCTGCCAAGTCCCCGGCCCCGATGCCATGGGGAAGGCGTGAGTCCTAGTGTGGGGACAGCCCCACCTCGACGGACGGGAGCGCCGCCGGGCCGGACACGAAGAAGGGGCGGCGGGCCATCCGGCCCTCCGCCCCGCCTTCATCCGCCGTCACGGCGGTCGTACTGCTCTAACTGGTCGCGCTGGTCGTGCTAGTCGCGCTCGGAGCTGACCGTGGTCTTCTGGACCTGGAGCAGGAACTCCGCGTTGGACTGCGTCTCCCGCATCTTCTCCAGCAGGAGCTCAAGCGCCTGCTGCATGTCGAGGGCGTGAAGCACGCGACGCAGCTTCCAGACGATCTGCAGCTCGTCCCTGGACATCAGGATCTCTTCCTTACGGGTGCCGGACGCGTCGACGTCCACCGCGGGGAAGATGCGCTTGTCGGCCAGGGAGCGGTTGAGCTTGAGCTCGGCGTTGCCGGTGCCCTTGAACTCCTCGAAGATGACCTCGTCCATCTTGGAGCCGGTCTCCACCAGCGCCGTGGCGAGGATCGTCAGCGAGCCGCCGTTCTCGATGTTGCGGGCCGCGCCGAAGAACCGCTTGGGCGGGTACAGCGCGGTCGAGTCGACACCACCGGACAGGATGCGCCCGGACGCCGGGGCCGCGAGGTTGTACGCGCGGCCGAGGCGGGTGATGGAGTCGAGGAGCACGACCACGTCGTGGCCCAGCTCCACCAGCCGCTTGGCGCGCTCGATGGCGAGCTCGGCGACGGTGGTGTGGTCCTCGGCGGGACGGTCGAAGGTCGAGTGGATGACCTCGCCCTTCACCGACCTCTGCATGTCGGTGACCTCTTCCGGACGCTCGTCCACGAGGACGACCATCAGGTGGCACTCGGGGTTGTTCCGGGTGATCGCGTTGGCGATCGCCTGGAGCACCATCGTCTTGCCGGCCTTCGGCGGGGAGACGATGAGACCACGCTGGCCCTTGCCGATGGGAGCGACCAGGTCGATGATGCGGGTCGTCAGGATGCTGGGGTCGGTCTCCAGGCGCAGCCGCTCCTGCGGGTACAGCGGGGTCAGCTTGGAGAAGTCCGGCCGGTTGCGCCCCTGCTCGGGGTCCATGCCGTTGACGGTGTCGAGCCGCACGAGGGCGTTGAACTTCTCGCGGCGCTCGCCGTCACGCGGCTGGCGGACGGCACCGGTGATGACGTCGCCCTTACGCAGGCCGTTTCGGCGGATCTGCGCCAGCGAGACGTACACGTCGTTGGAGCCCGGCAGGTATCCGCTGGTGCGCACGAACGCGTAGTTGTCGAGGATGTCGAGGATGCCGGCGATCGGGATGAGGACGTCGTCGTCACCGATCACGGGCTCGTTGCTGTCGAAGCGGTCGCGGCCACGACGGTTGCGCTCCCTGAACCGGCCACGGCGGCCGCGGCGGTCGTCGTCGCCCTGCGGGTCGGGACCCTGGTCACGGGACTGGCCACGGGACTGGTCGCGCGTCTGCTCACGGCCCTGGTCACGACCTTGGTCACGGGACTGGTCACGGCCCTGGTCGCGCGTCTGCTCGCGACCCTGGTCACGGGACTGCTCACGACGGCCCGGAGCGTCGCCCGCGTCGGCGGCGCGCTGCTCGGGACGGCTGTTGTCGTTGCGGTTGTCGGGGCGGTTGTCGCCACGGTCGCGACGGTCGTTGCCCCGGCCACGGCGCTCGCCGCGCTCGCCGCGCTCACGGCGGGACTCGCCGCGCTCGGGACGCGTGTCGGGCTGACCGGCCTCGACGGGCGCGGAAGCGGGGGCGGACGCGGCGGCGACGGGAGCCTGCTCGACGGCCTGCGCCTCCACGACGGAGGCCCGCTCTTCGCGGGTCTCGACGACGGTCTCGACCGGTGCGGGGCGGGAACGTTCCCGGCGGGTACGGGCCGGTCGCTCGGCTACCGGCTCCGCGGTGACCGCAGGCGCGGCCGTGACCGTGGGAGCCGGCGCGGCCTTGGGCTCGGCGGAGGTAGAGGCACCGTCAGCAGTTACGCCCTGCTTCTCCTGGATGGCCGCGATGAGCTGGCTCTTACGCATCCGTCCGGTCCCGCTGATGCCCAGACTCGACGCGAGAGCCTGCAACTCGGGCAGCACCATGGCGGACAGGCCGGTGCCGGAGCGACGGCGCGGCTTGGCCGCGGCGCGGGTGGGGGTGTCGCCGGCGACCGGCGGCACTGCGCCGGAGACGTCGGAGAGGAGTTCGGTGGTGTCGCTCAACTAAAAGGTCCTTCCCAGGGGTCGGGCGTCGGCCACGATCAGCCAGGCGTCCCGGTGGTGCGACCCGGCGGGACAGACCGGGTCGGGCTGTACGAATTCCTAAGGTGTCGGGAAGCCGGTGCGTCGAACCGGCACATGGCCGTCACCGTCGAGATTCGCGAGCCGTTGGGGGCCCGGGGGTCTCCCCCCGGCTGGTTACCGCCGACCAGATGTCGATGTCCGTCGAACGCGCATGTCCCCGATTACGCCGCTTCTCGACGCGCCAACCGGATGTGGACCAACCGGAGGTGATCAATTCGGGAAGCCCGCTGTGCGGCCTACGTCTTGCGACGGAAGGCGCGATCCAGCGATGTATGGCTGACAAGCACGCACCCGCAACGGGGGCATCTGGTGCGGCTATCAGCCTAACATCACCAGCGCACACTGCTATTCCCTGAAGGTCGAAGATGCATCAGCGTGTCTCGGGAAACTGAACGCTCGCGCCAGACTGGTCGACGTCCAATGGCTGGATGTGCCAGTCACTACCCACTTCCGACGCGATCAAATCATGGGTATCCGTCGTTCCGAACACAAGAACCGTCGGTCCGGCTCCCGACACAACGGCGGGCACCCCGGCCACGCGGAGACGTTCTACCAGATCAGCCGTGCCCGGCATCGCAGGCGCGCGGTAGGTCTGATGCAAACGGTCTTCGGTGGCGGCGAGCAACAACCCGCTCTCCGGCCGCTGGGTGAGCGCCGCGATGAGCAGGGCGGCGCGTCCGGCGTTCGCCGCTGCGTCGGCATGCGGCACGTCCTTCGGCAGTAGCCCGCGCGCCTCCTCGGTGGAGAGCCGGGTTCTCGGCACACACACCACAGGTCGGACGCCCCCATGCGGGCTCAACTTCAGCTTACGCGGAGTTCCGGACAGGTCGGTCCACGCGATGGTGAGACCTCCGGAAAGGCATGGCGCGACGTTGTCGGGGTGGCCCTCGATCTCGGTGGCCAGCGCGAACACCTCGTCGTCCGGCATCCCGGGCGCGGCGAGCGCCCGGGCGGCCATGATCCCCGCGCAGATGGCGGCGGAGGAGGAACCGAGCCCACGGGCGTGCGGGATGCGGTTGAGGCACCGCAGCCGGACGCCCAATGGCTGCGGCACGCCGGCGCGGTCGAAGGTGGCGCGCATCGCCCTCACGATCAGGTGACCCTCGCCGGTGTCGAGCTCCCCCGCCCCCTCGCCCTCGACCTGGACCTCGACGGCACTGCCGCCCGAGGGCACCCGGTCGACGAGGCCGGCCTCGACCTCGTCGTACAGGGCGAGCGCGAGGCCCAGCGAGTCGAAGCCCGGGCCGAGATTCGCGCTGGTGGCGGGCACGCGGACGACGACGGTGTTGCTCGTTGCCATGCGTTTCCTCGTTGTCTCGTCGGGCTCTGGCGATCGCGAACGGGTCGTCGCCTCGGGGCCGGGGATCGCGAACGGTCTTTCGTCGGGCTCGGGTGATCGCGAATGGTCGTTCTCGTCGGGCTCGGGTGATCGCGAACGCGTCAGGCGAGCTCAAGGGCGGCGGCGGCCGCGAAGGCGTCGACGGGGATCGTCAGCGGGGTCGGGGCTCCGGAGATCGCCCAGTCGGGGTCCTTCAGGCCGTTGCCCGTGACGGTGCAGACGACGCGCTCGCCCTGGCGGAGCAGCCCCTGCTCGTGGGCCTGGAGCAGGCCCGCCACGCTCGCGGCCGAGGCCAGCTCGACGAACACGCCCTCCTCTTGGGCGAGAAGCTTGTACGCCGCGGCGATCTGCCGGTCGGTGACGGCCTGGATGGCTCCGCCGGACTCGTCGCGTGCGGCCTCGGCGAGCTTCCAGGAGGCCGGGTTGCCGATGCGGATAGCCGTGGCGATGGTGTGCGGGTGGGTGACGGGCGCGCCGTTGACGATGGGCGCCGCTCCGCTGGCCTGGAAGCCCAGCATGCGCGGGGTCCTGGTGGCCGCGCCGTCGGCGGCGTACTCGCGGTAGCCCATCCAGTAGGCCGAGATGTTGCCGGCGTTGCCGACGGGGATGCAGTGCACGTCGGGCGCGTCGCCGAGGGCGTCGACGATCTCGAAGGCCGCGGTCTTCTGCCCCTGGAGCCGGTGGGGGTTGACCGAGTTGACCAGGGCGATGGGGTAGTTCTCCGCGAGCTTCCTCGTCATGTCGAGGCAGTCGTCGAAGGAGCCGTCGACCTGGAGCAGCTTGGCGCCGTGGACGAGGGCCTGGGCCAGCTTGCCCATCGCGATCTTGCCTCGCGGCACGAGGACCGCGCAGGTCAGCCCGGCCCGTACGGCGTAGGCGGCGGCTGAGGCGCTGGTGTTGCCCGTGGAGGCGCAGATGACCGCCTTGGCGCCCTCTTCGAGGGCCTTGCTGATCGCCACGGTCATGCCGCGGTCCTTGAAACTGCCGGTGGGGTTGAGCCCCTCCACCTTGAGATGGACCTCACACCCGGTGAGGGCGGAGACGCGCCTGGCGGGGACCAGCGGTGTGCCGCCTTCGAGCAAAGTGACCACGGGCGTCGTCGTGGTCACGGGGAGCCGGTCACGGTATTCCTCGATAAGGCCACGCCACGCCCTGAACATTGGATGCTCCTCCCGCGCCCGGCCCAGCGCGAAGCGGGCCCGACGGCGCGTAACCATTGGGTCCGCTACCAGCGGTATCAGGCAACGAGTCTACGGGGGGTGGACCCCCCTCCGCGTCGCCTGTCCACAGGCTGGACCACCTTTGTAAACCGTTGACACCAATCCTCGGGCAGGCTCGCTCGCCCCGGCGCCGAATGCGGGCAAGACCGCACCCCTGAAGAACCCCCGAAATCCTCACTGTCTCTTTAGCATCTTTTCCACCAGACTTGGGCGACCACAGTCCCCGAAAGCGGGGGCGACATCATGACGCCCGGAGGGGAAACGTCGCCGTGACCGACGACCAGGTCTTCCACGCTTGTCACGGCACCGAAGTGAACCCGGCCCCTCATGACATCGCGAACGTCCACGCGGCACGCGGCACGGACGTACGGGAGGCCGGGCGCCTCGACCGCGTGCACTGGATCCTCGACCACCTGCCCGCGAGCCGCCCGGGGCGCCCCGTCACCGTGCTCGATCTGGGCTGCGACGACAGTGAGCTCACGCTGCTGCTCGCCGAGCGGGGCGACCGGGTGAGCGGGATCGACGTCGAGCCGCCCGCCATCGCGCACGCGCGCCGCCGCCGCGACCGGCTCCCGGCCGACGTGGCGTCGCGCACGGACTTCACGGTGGGCGACGGGCACGGCCTGGACGGCGTTCCGGACGGCGCGTTCGACGCGGCGGTCGCCGGGGAGATCCTCGACCGCGTCGGGGATCCCGTCCAGGTCCTCAGTGAGCTCCACCGGACGCTCCGGCCGGGGGCGACGCTCGTGTTCACGGTGCCGTACGGCGTGAGCGAGGAGGTCCTGCGGCTCGCCCGGGCAGGAAGCGCCGAGCGGCCCGAGGACGCCGAGCTCGCCGCGGCGGGCCCCGGGCGGGACGACGACGCCGAGCGGCGGCGGGTCTTCTACCACGGCAGCCTCCGTCACCTGGTGGAGCCCCTGTTCGAGATCCGCGAGCTCACCGTGCTGCGGCAGCACCTGGCCGGGGTGGCGGTACGCCGGGACGAGCGACGCGGCACACCCGGTTTCGCGCTGAGCCGGGCCGAGACCGCGTTCCTCCAGCGGGAGCGGCGCCTCCACGGCGAGATCGGCGAACTGCGGGCGCTCTGCGCCGAGATGGCCGCGCGCGAGGGCACGCTCATGCGCGCCGGAGAGGATCTGCTCGGCCGCAACGCCGAGCTGAGCGCCGAGGCGGCCCGCCTCAGGCACCGGGTGGGCCATCTCGAAGGCCGCCTCGCCGAGTATCGCGAGCTGATCGCCCGGCTGCGCCGGTCGCGGGCATGGCGGCTCATCACGGCCTACCGCCGCGTACGGTACCCCGCGGGCGGAAAGATCGCGGGCGGAAAGGTCACGGGTGGGAAGGTCACGGGCCGGGAGGCGGTGGCGCCGGTCGCCGCGAAACGTCCCATGGTGATCACGGGGTCGGCGGACGCGACGAGGCCCGCCCTGCCGGCCCGTACGGAAGCGCCGGCGCCCGTGACGCCCGCGAAGTAGGCCGTCGAAGGCTCTTCGGAGAAAGGCCGCGCGCCCGGGAACGGGCGCACGCGGGGTGCGGGGACGTGCCGGGTGACGCCGAAGATCGTGGTTACCGGACGGATTCCATGGGCATTGAAGGATCCCCAGGTGACGGTCATCGTGAGGTGTCAGGGCCTCCTATGAAGTTCACAGGCTCCTTGTATAGGGTCGGCTCCCGGCGGCGAACCGGACCCGAAGGAGCGCCCATCCTGACCGCCGCGTCGATCGCGCCACCACAGCACGTCACCGACGAACGCTTGAGGCAAGGGCTTCCTCCTCGTGACTGACACCCCGAGAACCCCCAGCACGACCCGGGCGGGCGACCGGCCCGTCATCCGCCACAACGACTACTCCACGCTGGTCCCGCCCCCGCTGGGCGAGTGGACGCCGGGCCTGCCGGTCAGCGTGGTCATCCCCGCCCACGGCGGGCAGCGGCGCCTCGACCTGACGCTCGCCGCGCTGGCGGCGCAGACATACCCGTCGGGCCTGATGGAAGTCGTGGTCGTCGACGACGGCAGCGAACCGCCGCTGCGGCTGCCCGAGATCCGCCCTGAGCACACGCGCCTGGTCCCGGGCGCGCCCGGCGGCTGGGGCACGGCCCACGCGCTGAACACCGGGGTGCGGGCCGCCGGAGGGGAGATCGTCCAGCGCCTCGACGCGGACATGGTGGTCTGCCGGGAGCACATCGAGGCCCTCATGCGCTGGCACCACCTCACCGACTACGTGGTGACGATCGGCGCCAAGGTCTTCGTGAAGGAGCCCGCCCTGACGGCGGCCGAGGTGCACGCGGCAGTGCGTGAGGGAGGGCTCGACACGCTCTTCGACATGTCAGGAGCCGTGCCCAGCTCGACCGAGTCGACCATCCGCCGCCTGGACGGGCTGCGTGCCAGCAAGAACCCGTACCACGTCTGCACCGGGCCCACGGTCTCGTTCCGCCGTTCCCTGTTCTACCAGGTGGGCGGCCTGGACCCCGAGGTCCTCAGGGGCGAGGACACCGAGTTCGCCTACCGGCTCGCGATGAGCGGCGCCGTGTTCGTCCCCGACATGGAGGCGCGGGCCGTCCACCTCGGGATCCCGGCGCAGCGCGTCGACAAGGAGGCGACCGTCCGGGTCGTGTCCCCGTTCCTGGCCCATCGGATTCCGCTCCGCCGCGACCTGCGCAAGGAGGGCGGCAGGAGCTGGCTGGTGCCGTACGTCGAGGTGGTGCTCGACGCGGAGGGCTCCACCGAGCCGGAGGTGCGCGCGGCCGTGAGCGCGGCGCTGGGCGGGAGCCTGCCCGATGTGGCGGTCACGCTCGCCGGCCCGTGGCCCGAACTGACCCAGGACCGCCACCCGGTGCTCGACGATCCTCACTTCGAGCTGCGACTGGTGCACGAGCAGTTCCGGTATGACAAGAACGTCCGCATCGCCCCGGCGGTCGTCCCCGACCCGGCTCCCATCCCGTTCCGGTACACCGGTCCCGTGGACGTGCCGCTGGGACGCCGTTCGCTGGAGCTGATGATCAAGGCGGTCACCGATGAACGGGCCGGGCTGCTCGTGGTGGAGTTCCCCGACGGCCGCACGGCGCGGCTGGAGCGCACCGACGCCCTCAACCGCGCCCGCCTGCTCGCCGCGCCCGGCGAGGATCTCGCAGAGGTGATCGAGCGGACCCACGGGGTACGCCGCGGCGAGGCCGGCCGATTCTGGCCCCTGGCGAACAGGCCCAAGACCAGGCCCGCCGGGGACGACACGGCTGAGGCCGCGCGGACCACATCGGCCGGAGAGCCGACGTCCGCACCGGCGGGAGAGCCTGCGGCCACGCCGGCCGGGGAGCCGCAGGTCAGCGATGCGGCCCCCGGTGACCGGCCAGGGCCGGAGCCGGCGGGGCATACGCGCCAGCCCGCCCGCGCCGCCTCGCGCCCGGCACGCGAGAGGCTGGCCAGCCGCCTGCGTACGGCCCTCCGCGGACGCTGAACACAGACGCCGGCCGGCAGGGGCGCTCACAGGCGGACGCCCGGCGGGCGGGACGCTCACAGGCAAGCGCCGGCGGGCGGGACGCTCACAGGCAGGCGCCGGCAGAGGTTCGCTGATCGGGGTCGGAGCGGTGAGGCGCTAACCGGCGGGCCGCGGTGAGGGGCCCTCGGTGCTCGGCGAGGTCTGCGGGCCGGTCTCCTCCTCGGGCGGCAGGGACGGCGCGGAGCCGTTGTCCAGGCGCGATGATCCGGCCCGCCTGGCGGAAAGTCGTTTGATCATGGTGCGCAGGCGGCTCGCCTTGAGCGCCGCGACCTCCCTCCGCAGGCCGCCGACCTCGCGGCGAAGATCGACGGCGGTCTTGCGCCACCGGCCGGACTCCTCGCGCCACTTGCTCACCTGGCCGCGCAGCCGTTCGACCTCCTTGGTGAGCTTGACCACCTCGGCCTCGGTCTCCAGCCTGGCGCGGTAGGCCATCCGGCGGCCCTTGCCCGGGGAGCTCTCCGAGGCGGGCAGGAAGCCCAGCGTCTCACCGTCGATCCAGAGCGAGCCGAAGACGTCGTCCACCGCTTCGTCGTACCGCCGCGCGTCCGCCTCCCCGTACGGGCCGAGGTCCGCCTCACCGTACGGACGCGCGCCCGCCTCACCGTACGGGCCGGCGTCCGCCTCACCGTACGGACGCGCGTCCCCTTCCCCGTTCGGACGCGTGGCGGGGGCGGGGGCCGGGTGGGTGACTAGGGCGGCGCGGGCGAAGGCGGAGCGGCGCTCCAGCCGGGCCTCGGCCACGCCCTCAGGAGCCTCGGCGAGCAGCACGCTGACCAGGCCGTACCCGCCGTCCACCGCGAGGTCGAGCAGGCGGGCGAGGGTGTCCTCCCCCGGCACCCAGCCCGCCGGGAGGCGGAGCCGGAACGGCGCGAGTCGCTCGGCCTCGGACGGCATGAGCCGTACCCGGCTCTCGTGGGCGTAGTGGCCGTGGACGAGGGTCAGGTCGAGACGGGGGTCGGTGAGGGGGGCCCGGCGCTCGGGGACCAGGGTGTCCCAGGGGCCGGTCAGCAGCACCGAGACGTCGGGGACCGTGCCGGCGAGGACGGCGTCCACGGTGGCACGGGTCTCCTCGTAGCCCTCGGCCTCGACCACGACCTCCAGGTACGGCACCTTCCACTGGCGCGTCGGATGGGCGCGGAGCCAGCGGTACTGCGGGACGCGGTCGCCGATCAGGGCGTGGCTGACCCGGTCGATGGGCTGCTTGTCGCGCATCCGCATCGACGGCCCGAGGTGGAACCCCCTGGCCAGCGGCTCGGGGACGAACACCGCCCCCGCCTGTGCCAGGCGGTAGCCCATCTCGGTGTCCTGGCCGAGGATGAGCTCCTCGTCCATGGGCCCCGCGGCGTCGATGAGCCGGCGGTTCACGGAGGTGGCGCCGCCCACGTGGAGGCTGAAGGCGCGGTTGGGGGTCTCGGTGAGGCCGTTGGTGCGCTGGACCAGGTCGACCAGCCACTCGTGGGGCTCGGCGGGCTCGAAGAGCTTGGCGAGGTCGTCCGCCGCCGCCACGACCTCCGGCGGAGGCAGCGCGGCCGTCGTGAACCGCAGGTAGCTGGTCACCACCAGGTACGGCGCGAGGTGGTGCCAGCGCATGTGCGCCTCGACCTCGTGCCGGTCGGCGACCACGTCGGAGTCGAGCCAGTGGATCACGTCGCCGGTCGCGGCGGCGAGCCCGGCGTTGCGCGCGTCGGCCCTCCCGGGCGTGTCGCAGACGATCAGCCTGGTGCCGGGCGGGCGGATCTGCGGCAGGCGCAGGGCCGGGCTGCTGCCGTTGTCGACGACGACGACCTCGACCAGTTCCCCGGGATAGCTCTGGACGGAGAGACCGGCGAGCGCCAGGTCGAGCTTCTCCTGGCCGTTGTGGGCCGGAACCACGACGCTCACCCGCAGGGCCGGCGTCCAGGCGCCGAGCGCGGGCGGGTCGAGCACCGTGTAGTCGTTACCGCGGATCCGTGGTGTCATGAGGCTTCCAGGATCCGGCTCGGGCGGAAACCGCGCCACTGGTTCGCCGCGACGCGCAGGAAATGCGCGAGGGGAAGCTGCCAGGTGTGGCCGGCGGCGAGCGATCGGCGCAGGACGTAGCCGAGGCCCTGGGTGCGGTAGATGCGGGCGCCGGCGGCGTGGGCGGTCTTCAGGAACTGGGCGTCCACCGCCCGCGGCACCCCCTCAAACCCGCCTATTTCATGAAATTTCGCCCGAGCGAGGAAGATCGTGCCGCCGGCGACGTGGTCCGACCAGATCTCGCTGGTGTAGTCGGTGCGGCGGACCGTGACGTTCAGCGGCTCCAGGTAGAAGAACTCCGCCGTCGTGCCCACGATGTCGGCCCCGCTGTACCCTCGGGCCAGCAGCAGGTCGGAGAGGTGCTCCGGGGAGTACCAGTCGTCGTCGTCCCATTTGGCGATCTCGTCGCCGCTCGCCCTGGCCGCCGCCTGGTTGAGCACCTCGCCGAACGGCGTGGCCTCGTCCGCCTCCACCACCGTGACCGGCAGCGGGAAGCCGTCGAGCGCCCGGCGCACGTCCTGCTGAGAGGCGGGGACGCCGTGCAGCCCGAGCAGGACCTCCACCTCGACGTGGCGCTGGCGGGCGATCTGGTCGAGCGCCGACCCGAGCAGGTGCGGCCGTTTGCTCGACATCACCACGCTGACCTTCGGCACGGAGGCGCCGGACGGGCGCACGGGAGGCGTCGCGTGACGCCGCAGCCGCAGGCTGTGCTCCTCCCTGCGCAGGTCGCTCACCGACCGGAGCGACTCGTCGCGCGGGCCGGGTGCCCAGGAGGTGAGCAACCGGGCGAGCCCGGCATCGGCCTGCCCGACCCAGGCGGGCACCTCGCCGGCGTACACCGGGACCCCGGCCGAGGCCAGGCCGTAGATGGTCTCCAGCACCCCCGCCCGTCCCTCGGGCCAGCGGACGCGCAGCCCGTCGAAGGGACGGAGCCGTACGATGTCGGCCGCGCTCAGGGGGAGACCGGCGGCCTCACCGGCGAGCAGGGGCCGCCCGTCCTCGAAGGCCAGGTCGGCAGGGCCGGCCGAGGGAGTGCGTACGTAGCCGAGCGGTGTGGGGTCGCCCTCTCCCAACACGCCACCTCTCAATCCGGCCCCGCGGGGGGCGGGGGAAGACGGCCGTCGTCACCCAGGCCCGCCGTCCAGACCTGGCACCCGAGCCCGAGGTCAGCGCGTGTCGTCGCCCTCGACGCGCATCATGCTGGTCACGCCTCTGACGATGTCCAGCTCGCGCAGGTCGTCTATCGTGGCGGACAGCGCGGCGTCGTGTGCCCTGTGCGTGACGAGCACGAGCTGGGCGTCGTCGCCGTGGCCCTCCTGGCGCACGGTCTGGATCGACACGTCGTGCTTGGCGAAGATGTCGGCGACCCTGGCCAGCACGCCCGGCTTGTCGGCGACGTCCAGGGACACGTGGTAGCGCGTGACCGTCTCGCCCATCGGGTGCACGGGCAGGTCGGCGTAGGTCGACTCCTGCGGCCCGTGGGTGCCCGCGAGGCGGTTGCGCGCGACGGCCACCAGATCGCCCAGCACGGCCGAGGCGGTGGGCGCCCCCCCGGCGCCCTTGCCGTAGAACATCAGCTGGCCCGCGGACTCGGCCTCGACGAACACCGCGTTGTACGCCTCGCGGACCCCGGCCAGCGGGTGACTCCTCGGGATCATCGCAGGGTGGACGCGGACGCCGACCGAGCGGCCGTCGTCGGACCTGGCGCAGATGGCCAGCAGCTTGATGACGTACCCCATGGCCTTGGCGCTGGCCACGTCGGTCGCGGTGATCTCGGTGATGCCCTCGCGGTGCACGTCGGCGGCCGTCACGCGGCTGTGGAAGGCCAGCCCGGCGACGATGGCGGCCTTCGCGGCGGCGTCGAAGCCCTCGACGTCGGCCGTCGGGTCGGCCTCGGCGTACCCGAGGGACTGGGCCTCGTCGAGCGCGTCGGTGAACGAGGCGCCCGAGGTGTCCATCTTGTCGAGGATGTAGTTGGTGGTGCCGTTCACGATGCCGAGCACGCGGTGGACGCGGTCGCCCGCCAGGGACTCGCGCAGCGGGCGGACCAGCGGGATCGTCCCGGCCACGCTGGCCTCGAAGTACAGATCGACGCCGTTCTCCTTGGCGGAGCCGTGGATCGTGGCGCCGTCCTCGGCGAGCAGGGCCTTGTTGGCGGTGACGATCGACTTGCCCGTGGACATGGCGGCCAGGATGAGCGACCTGGCCGGCTCGATGCCGCCGATCACCTCGACCACGATGTCGACGTCGTCCCTGGTCACCAGGGCCTCGGCGTCGGTGGTCAGCAGCGCCGGGTCGACGTCGCCCTCGCGCTTGCGGCCGAGGCGCCTGACGGCCACCCCGGCGAGCTCCAGCGGGGCGCCGATGCGGGCGGCGAGGTCGTCGGCCTGCTCGTGCATCAGCCTCACGACCTGCGAGCCGACGACTCCGCAGCCGAGCAGCGCGACCTTCAGCGGCCTGCCGGCCTCGCCCGGCCTCTCGTGCCTTCCGCGCTTGTCGGAGGCCGGCTCGTGGACCTCCTGAGCGCCCTCGGACCCTTCCGGTGCGAAAGGTTTCACGCTTGCCCCCTCAACAGGTCGTCCTCGGTCTCCCTGCGGACGATCACGCGCGGCACGCCGTCCCTCACCGCGACCACCGCGGGCCTCGGGAGGTAGTTGTAGTTGTGCGCCAGCGACCGGCAGTAGGCGCCCGTGGCCGGGACCGCGAGCAGGTCGCCCGCCGCGATGTCCCTCGGCAGCCACACGTCGCGGACCACGATGTCACCGCTCTCGCAGTGCTTGCCCACCACGCGGGACAGGACGGGGCGAGCGTCGCTGGTGCGGGACGCCAGCACGCAGGTGTAGTCGGCCCCGTACAGCGCGGTGCGGAGGTTGTCGCTCATGCCGCCGTCGACGCTGACGTACGACCGCAGGCCCTCGACGTCCTTGACCGTGCCGACCTCGTAGACCGTGACGCCGCCGGGCCCGGCGATGGCCCGTCCGGGCTCGACCGTGAGCCGGGGGACGGGCAGGCCCGCGTTCTCGCAGACCCGGGCGACGATCTCGCGCAGGCTGTCGGCGATCACCTTGATGTCGGGCGCGTCGTCACCCTCGACGTAGGCGATGCCGTAGCCGCCGCCGAGGTCGAGCTCCGGCAGGACGACGCCGTGTTCCCGCTTGATCTGCGTCAGCAGCACCGCGAGGCGCCGGGCGGCGACCTCGAAGCCCGCCGTATCGAAGATCTGCGACCCGATGTGGGAGTGCAGGCCGACCAGCTCAAGCTGTGGCAGGGCCAGGATCCGGCGCACGGCCTCGGCCGCCGCGCCGCTGTTGAGCGAGAGGCCGAACTTCTGGTCGTCGTGGGCCGTCGCGATGAACTCGTGCGTGTGCGCCTCGACGCCGGTGGTCACCCGGATCTGGATCTTGGGCCGCACGCCCAGCTCCTCGGCGAGGTAGCCGACGCGGGCGATCTCGTCGAAGGAGTCGACGACGATGTGGCCGACCCCGGCCCGCAGGGCCCTCTCAAGCTCGGCGTACGACTTGTTGTTGCCGTGCAGGGCGATGCGCTCGGGCGGGAAGCCGACGCTCAGCGCCACGGCGAGCTCGCCGCCGCTGCAGACGTCGAGCCCGAGGCCCTCCTGGTCGACCCAGCGGGCGACCTCCTTGCACAGGAACGCCTTGCCCGCGTAATAGACGTCGTCGCCCTGGAAGGCGGCCTTGTAGTCGCGGCAGCGGGAACGGAAGTCGTCCTCGTCGACCACGTACAGAGGGGTGCCGAACTCACGGGCGAGATCGCGGACGTCCACGCCGGCGATCGTGATCGCTCCGTCCACACGGCCGGACATTCGCGGCCAGATGGTGGGGACGAGCATGTTGAGGTCGGCGGGGGCCTGCGGAGGCCGCTCCTCGGGCAGCACCTCCGCGTGCCGGTCACCGGCGGGATGGGCGAATCGACTCACCCGCATGAGGCTATCCGACCCCGTGATCCCACCGCGCCCGTTGCCCAACCAGCGAGACGACGACCTGAAAGATCTCCAGAACGGTAAGCCGCCAGGCATACCGCTTCCGGCGTTTTGCCCGCTTTATTCATATTTTGTGGGGAGCGGTCTGACGCAACTCCGTCAACCCCTCGCCGATGACCCGTCGTACGGCCGCCGCCATCCACAGCCGGGCTCCGTGGGCGGCGGTCGGCGCCTCGTCTCCCTTGGGAAGCGCGGGCGCGTGCTCGAAGGCGTCGTGGTAGGCCTCCGCCAGCCGCTCCAGGTACGCCTGCCAGCCCGGATCCCGGCTCTCGCGCCTGCTCGGCAGCTCGGCCAGCACCCTCAGCACCGCCCGATCACGAGGATCGGCGAGCGCCTCGGGCCGGAAAACGGCGGGCTTGCACGCCTCGGCATCGTGTTCCGGCTCGCTCAGGGCATGATCGTCGAGCCGCCCGTGGTCCGGCGCTCCGGCGCTCTCACCCGCCGTGAAGCCGTGATCGTCGTGCTCGTACCCCAGATCGTCGTCCCGCGCCCCCGTCCGGCGGCCCTCCACCCCCCAGAGCCCCAGATCACGCGCCCAGCGCAGTACGGCTCCCGCCCGTACATAGGCGTATCTGACGACAAATCCAGGGTTGTCCCATGTACGGGGGAAGTCCGGCCACGGACCCGCCTCATCGGCACCCTGCTCACAGGCTCCCCGTGGCGGGGAGAGGGGTTCGGCCAGGATCTCGCGCACGATCTCACCCGGTACGGCCACCTCGATGACCAGGAAACCGTTAGCCCGGACGTCGACCGCCCGGACCCCGGCCAGCGGGCGAAGCCGTACCGCCAGCTCCTCCGCCACCTCGCGCGGGGCCCTGTCAGCCCTCCGGAGCGCCACGGCGGAGACGTACTCCGCCCGGCGCTCCCAGGAACCCTGCGGAACGGGCGGCGACCCGAGCACCACGCCCAACGCGCGCATGAACACCCACGCAGCCTATTAGGACCCACCGAGATGCCCGGGGTCAGCGCACCCCTCCCCCCGGCGGTTCGGCCGGGGAAGGGGTGGGGGGGGTTCGGCCGGTTCGTGGATCTATGCGCTGATCTTTCACCTTTTCGACGCGGGTTTCGCGGCCTCGCCCGGCACCGGCGCGGGCACCAGGGCCGTCTTGCGCACTCCGAAAGGCTCGAAGTCATAGATCGTGTTGTTCACCTGCAGTCCGTCGATCGCACCTATGAAGGGGCTGCCCATGCCCTTGGCGAACCCCAGGCTGAGGGTGATCACCGCGTCCGGCAACCTGGACTTGAGCACGTCGAACGAGCATGGAGAGGAAATGGTGCAGTTGATCAGGCTGCCCGTCGCTCCGCTGGCGTACCACTGGCTGCCCGCCGCGCCGGTGTCGTACTGCTGCCAGGTGTTGGGAAGCTGGGGGGCGGGGGCCGAGGGGCTGGTAGAGGTATCGGGCAGATAGATCAGGGTCGCGTAGTCCGTCGAACCCACATTGGGGTCCACCTCTATGTTGATCCCCGGTGGTGAGACGTCAGCGGGAGAGTTGGTTCCGGCGAACGCCCAGTACTTCAGGATGGTGATGTCACTGATCGGCAGCTCCGCGAAATCCGTCTCGTTGCCGAAGGCGATCGTGTCGGTGTCGCTGACGATGATTCCCAGGCTGCCGACGCCGTAGGGCGGCGGCACGGTGGCCGCGGAGTTCCCGGCAGGGTTTCGGCCGTACGGGCCGGTGCGGTAGACGGCGCTCGGCCCACCCGACGAGTTCCGGCCGATGACACCCCACTTGTCGCCGGCACACGTCAGCTGACAACTCCCCGGCGGCCCCTGCGGCCCCACAGGCCCCTCCGCCCCCGTGGCACCCGTGGGACCAGCAGGACCAGCAGGACCCTCCGGCCCCAACTCCCCTGTCGCACCGGTTGCCCCCGTCGGACCCGTCGGACCGATCGGACCCGTCGGACCAGCTGGCCCAATAGGACCCACCGGGCCCACCGCTCCTGTCGCACCAGTGAGACCTGTCGGACCAGGAGGACCCGCAGCCCCTATCGGGCCCTGCGGCCCCGTTTCGCCCGTTGCGCCTACTGGACCCTCAGGACCTGTTGCACCTGTTGCACCTGTTGCACCCGTTGCGCCTACTGGACCCTCAGGACCTGTTGCACCTGTTGCACCCGTCGCGCCCACCGGACCCGCAGGCCCTGCCACACCCTGAGGCCCTGCTGGCCCGACCACACCCTGCGGCCCAGGCGGACCGACCACACCCTGCTGCCCGGCAGGACCAACCGGCCCCGCAGGGCCGGTGGCACCTGTCGCGCCGACCGGCCCCGCAGGACCAGTCTCACCCTGCGGCCCCGCGGGACCAACAGGGCCCGTCGCACCTGTTGCACCCACGGGGCCCGGATCGCCGGTCTCACCCTGAGCACCCGCAGGACCCACCGGCCCTGCGGGACCCTCGGCACCTGTGGCACCCGCAGGCCCCGCCGCACCCACCGGACCCGCAGGCCCTGCCACACCCTGAGGCCCGGCCGGACCAACCGGACCCGTCGCGCCTGTCGCACCTGTCGCGCCGACCGGACCCGCAGGACCAATCTCACCCTGCGGACCCGCAGACCCCGCCACACCCTGAGGCCCGGCCGGACCGACTACACCCTGCGGCCCAGCCGGACCAAGCGCACCCGGAGGACCGGCCGGACCCGTTGCACCTGTCTCGCCCACTGGACCCGCAGGGCCTGCCACACCCTGAGGCCCTGCTGGCCCGACCACACCCTGCGGCCCAACCGGACCAACCGGACCCGCAGGACCAATCGGACCCGTCGCACCTGTCGCGCCTGTCGCGCCCACCGAACCCGCAGGACCAATCTCACCCTGCGGCCCAGCAGGACCAAGCGGACCCACAGGACCGATCGGACCCGTCGCACCCGACGCGCCCACCGGTCCCGCAGGACCACTGGGACCCGTCGCACCTGTTGCGCCTGTTGCGCCTGTTGCGCCGACCGGGCCCGCAGGACCAATCTCACCCTGCGGCCCAGCCGGACCAAGCGCACCCGCAGGACCAATCGGACCCGTCGCACCTGTCTCGCCCACCGGACCCGCAGGGCCTGCCGCACCCTGCGGCCCTGCTGGCCCGACCACACCCTGCGGCCCTGCTGGCCCGACCACACCCTGCGGCCCAGCCGGACCAACTGGACCCGTCGCACCCGACGCGCCCATCGGTCCCGCAGGCCCAATGGGACCCGTCGCGCCTGTTGCGCCTGTTGCGCCGACTGGGCCCGCAGGACCAATCGCACCCTGCGGACCCGCAGGCCCCGCCACACCTTGAAGCCCTGCTGGACCGACTACACCCTGCGGCCCAGCCGGACCAACCGGACCCGCAGGACCAATAGGACCCGTCGCACCTGTCGCACCGACCGGACCCACAGGACCAATCTCACCCTGAGGCCCAGCAGTCCCCGCCACACCCTGAGGCCCAGCCGGACCGACCACACCCTGAGGCCCAGCCGGACCAACCGGACCCGTCGCGCCTGTTGCGCCGACCGGGCCCGCAGGACCAATCTCACCCTGCGGCCCTGCGGGACCAATCGGACCCACAGGACCCTCGGCACCTGTGGCACCCATCGGCCCCGCCGCACCCACCGGACCCGCAGGCCCTGCCACACCCTGAGGCCCTGCTGGCCCGACCACACCCTGCGGCCCAGCCGGACCAACCGGACCTGGGGGACCCTGCGCACCTGTGGCACCCGTCTGACCTGCAGGACCTGCGGCTCCCGTTGCCCCGGTCGCACCTGTGGGACCCGCAGGTCCGGTGGCGCCTTCGGGTCCCGCAGGGCCGGTCTCACCCTGAACACCTGCAGGACCGATCGGTCCAACGGGACCCACCGGACCCGCTGCACCCACTGGCCCTGCCGGCCCTGCCGGCCCTGCCGGCCCTGCCGGCCCTGCCGGCCCTGCCGGCCCTGCCGGCCCTGCCGGCCCTGCCGGCCCTGCCGGGCCTGCCAGGCCTGCTGGGCCTGCCGGGCCTGCTGCACCTGTCGCACCTGTCGGTCCGGGGACACCCTCTGGTCCTGGCGGGCCCGCAGGTCCAGTCGTACCTGCCGGGCCTTCTGGCCCTACGGGTCCTGCCGGGCCTGTCGCGCCTATCGGGCCCGCCGCGCCTGCCGGCCCCGCCGGCCCTGCCACGCCTTGTGGACCTAGTGGGCCCGCCACCCCTTGTGGACCTAGTGGTCCCGGCAGGCCTGCGGGTCCTTCTGGTCCGATCGATCCTTGTTGTCCCGTAGGTCCTTCGGGTCCGATGGGTCCTTCGGGTCCGATGGGTCCTTCGGGTCCGATGGGTCCTTCGGGTCCGATGGGTCCTTCGGGTCCGATGGGTCCTTTAGGGCCTTCGGGTCCCAGAGGGCCTTCGAGGCCAACGGGGCCTTCTGGTCCGATCGGACCTTTCGGACCGATCGGACCTTTCGCGGTTTTTGTTCCCTTTGGGCTCTTCGGGCTCTTCGGGCTCTTCTTGGCTGTAGGGAGGCGGGGGCCGCGGGGGCATGCGCAGTGGGCCTTTTTGCCCTTGCATCGTTTACAGCAGGTCTTCCGGCAGTGGGGCTTCACATGGAGGTGCGGCTTTTGGGAGGTCGCGCCGGAATGGCGGTAGGGAACCGTCTCGTCGTATTTGGCATCTGAATTGAGTCGAATGGTTCCCGGCTTCTCCGTGAGGGTGTACTCCCGACACGATGCCGCGAGGAAGGACCCGACCATGGCGGCGACGACACCCCACGTCTGGGCGCGCCTGCCGGACTGCGCGATCAGAATATGCCTGTTACCACTCGAATTCATTTCATTCCGTGTCTATTGGGGCCGCGAGGGCGGCCTCTGTGACGCTTCAGCGATGGCCACAGCGAGATACCCGATAGATCCTTTGGAATGCGCCCGCCCGATGCCCGGATGTTAAATTAACACCATGAAGACGGAAAAAGCCGATATTCTATCGCACATAAACGGGTTTATGCCGCATTCCTCGATAGGTGCCACAGAGAGTTCTCGGCCTAAAGGCTGCCCGTACTCCGAGTAGCGCCGCCCTGTCCGAGGAAGGGCCGGCCGGAAGAGAGGCCCGTACGAGGCGCCGGCCGGCTGCTCGCTTTGGTGGACAGGCCCGTTGCCGGCGACGTGCATGTCTGGCACCCGCAGGGCTGTATCAGGCAGAAACCCTGGGAGTCCACGCCCTGGACGAACACCGGTGAGGTGCTGGGATCCAGGTCGGCCGAGCCGGAGTAAGTGGCGACGATCTGGTGCGTGCCCTCGGCGAGGTTCGCGACGGTCAGCGTGGCGTGGCCGGTCGCGTCCACCGGGGCCGTGCCGATGCTCACTCCGTCGCTGAAGAATTCGACCGAGCCCGTCGGGATGGTCGAACCGGAAGACGTGACCGTCGCGACGAAGGTGATCGGACTGTTCTGGTTTATGGCGCACGTCGAGTTCAGCGTGGTCGTGGTGGACCTGTCGGGAGGGGCCTGGCAGACGGCCAGGGTGACGGTGTTCGTGTCCAGGGTGACGACCGCGTCGCGGGCCAGAGCCCGGCCGTTCACGGTCGCGCCGCTCGTGACCGTGATCGAGGTCTGGGCGAGGATGTCGCCGGCGAGAGCGCTGCCGACTCCAAGGGTGGCCGAGCTTCCGACCTGCCAGAAGACGTTGCACGCCTGCGCGCCGCCGATGAGGGTGACCGTGCTGGCGGCTGCGGTGATGAGCGTGGAGGCTGCCTGGAAGATGAAGACCGCGTTCGGGTCGCCCTGGCCGTCCAGCGTCAGGTTTCCGGTGATCTGGAAGGTGCCCGAGGCGGAGTTGTAGACGCCGGGCGTCAGAGTGGTTCCGCCGAGTTCCGTCGGGATGGTGGCGTCGGGAGTGCGGGAGGCGGCGTCGTCGTAGGCGACGCCCAGGTCGATCCCGGCCTGCACAGCCGTTGCGTCGGCGGTATGGATGGTTCCGACCACGACGCCGGGCGGGAAGCCCGTCACCGCCGCGCTCGCGGTGAGCCCCAGATCTCCGGTGACGACGCTCGCGCCGCTGTTCGTCACGGCCGTCTGGGCCAGTACCGCGAAGTTCGCGGCCGTACCCAGCGCGACCGGCGGCGTGGCCGCCGCACTCGCCGTACGAGGGCTCGCCGTCACCGCGCCCATCGCGACCAATACCGTGAGAGCTCCCGCCAGCGTGGAACGGACGATTTTCCTCGGCACGACGCGAGGGCGACCGGAGTCCAGCATCGAACTCCCCCTTCTTTCGGTATTGCCCAGTCCAGACGCATTACCGATGCCGCGTCACACCTTCCGACCTTACTGATCACTCGCCAGGCCATCGTCGTCCGACATGCGGAAGTCCTGAGCCGGGGGCCGTTTCTGGAAATACACGAAACGATCCTGAAACAGCAGGTTTTTCCGTACGGACCGACATAGAAGAATCGGCGCATGAGGGGCTCACGCCGAGCACGGGAGAATCAGATCATGGCAAGGGGTTCGGCGGGGAGATAGCCGGTGAGGGTGGAGGAGGCCAGGAGCCTGCTCTCGGCGGCGCCTCGGACGCACACATACGAATAGCGGTCGGCCGAGTAGACGCGGATGCCGTCAGTGCGGCACTGGCGCATCAGCACGTCGTCCCATTCTTCCGAAACATCGGCGATGCCCAGATCGACCAGAGTCTGGCGGCGGCCCAGCAGCGTTCCGCCGGCGAGCTCGGGCAGGAAGCGGTGCTCGGCGCCGGGCCGGCGCAGCAGCGTCGCCCCCGTGGCCGGGATGTGCGCGTAGAACGAGGCCTTGCCGAGGATCTCGGCCTCCACCGCCGAGAAGTACCGCGCCAGGTCGGCCAGGTGGTGCTCGCCGTACAGGTCGCGGGGGTCGAGGACGGCGACGAGGTCTCCGTCGGCCAGCCGGAGCGCCCGGTCGAGCGCGGCGCCCCGGGTCACCGGCGAGCCCGTGTCACGTACCACCACCTCACCGCCGTACACCGCTCGCGCGGCCTTCTCGACTACGGCGGCGTCCAGGCCTTCGGCCACGATCACGAGCTGGCCGGGGGCATGGGCCTGCCGCCGGAGCTGGGCGAGCAGGTGGTCGAGCTCCGTGGCGTTCGTGACCGCCGTGACGGCCGTGACCGTGGCGGAGTTCCGTACGGAGGGCAGCCCGGCGGTGTCGAGCAGCGGGTCGAGCAGCGGGGTGACCGGGACCGTGGCACGCCAGGCCACGTGGGCTTCCGACGCGCACTCGAAGTCGGCCGCCAGGTACTCGCCGATCGAGTCCACGGCCCGCCGCAGCGAGGCCTCGTCCCCGGCGACCGGGGCGGCGAGCTGCATGATCGGGGTGCCGCAGGCGTACAGCTCCTCCACGGTCCGCGCGTCGGCGTCCGGGCCGGCGAGCACCATCGAGACCGAGCGGTACGCGGTCAGCAGGTCGTCATAGGTCGCCTTGTCGGTGATCAGCGGTCGCCATCCGGTGTCCGGCGGCGGGTAGCCCAGGACGGCGGTGCCGAGCAGCCCGACGCCGGCCCGTGCGGTGGCCGCGGGGATGAGGTTGTGGACGCGGGGTTGCACGGCGTGGGAGAGGATCCCGACGCGGTCGTGGCGCAGCGCGGCCCGCCACTCGCGCGCCCTGGCCTCCGAGGTCGCCAGCACGTGGTCGAAGAGCGAGGCCACGGGCACGCTGGTCGAGATCGGGCCGCCGGAGTGCCAGAACATCGTCCGGATGCCCCTGCGGCCGCACTCCTCGACCAGGTCGCGCAGGCCCCGGGACCGTCCGGCGAGCTCCTCCAGCCACCGCCCGCCGTTGCCCTGCCGGGGCCCCGGCCGTACGGACTCGACGAACAGCAGGTGGGGCCGGTGCTCGTCCAGCATGGCCCGCCAGTTGTCGGGCCCGAAGTTGGTGACCTGGCGCCACTCGTAGCGGAACAGGGCCTCGGACTGCCGGTCCACGATGGCGGCCACGGTGAGGTACGGCCGCGCGAGGGGTCCCTTGGGCACCACGAAGCCCTCGGCCATGGCCGTGGACACCACCGGCCCCGCCGTCTCGGGGACGACCGGAGCGACGGGCGGGACCTCGACGGGCGGCGGGACCGGCGAGAAGTCGGACCGCCTCGGCGCCGGGCGCTTGCTGACAGGGGTGCGGAGGGTGCGGGCGACCTCGCCGGGCTTCTTGGTGTGGATGGCGTCGCCCAGCTTGGACCACCGGCTGGCCTGCACGGATTCCAGGCGCCACTGGGCCACCTCTGTCTGGTAGCGCTGCTCGGCGAGGCTCTTCGCCAACTGCGCCGCCTGCCGCTCGGCGGCCTTCAGCCGGGCCTCGGCCTCCCGCATGCGCGTCACGGCCTCGGCCTCCGACACGGCGGCCCGCGCGAGCCGTTCCTGGTAGTCGGCCAGCAGGCGGGTGAGCTCGGCGGCGCCGGAAGCCGCCGCCACGGCCGCTTCGAGAGCCGACCGGGCGCTCTCCAACTCTTCACTCATGCCATCACCGTGTCCCCAGACGTCGAGCAAGAATAATCGCAGATCTGGGCCGACCATCTCGAACCCCGACAAGTCCGTACACTCGGCAGGTACTCGCTGAGGGGGGAGATCCAGTGCGCAAGGGCAAGTGGCCGGAGTACGCGGCGCGGCCGTACGTCTGCGGTGCGATCGGGGCCTACGACCCGGCCAGGCTGGAACTGCTCCGTGAGGCGGGCCCCGAGGTGCGCGAGGTCCACCGTGCGCCGGACGCGGCGCTGCTGAGCTCCTCGCCCCTCGCCCCTTACGGCGACGACAGGCGCCTCCCCCCGGACGGCGGCGGCGATCGCCCCGCTCCGGACGGCGGCGACAGGCGCTTCGCCGCGGACGGCGGCGGCAGGCGCTTCGCCTGGGCGGAGCGGCGGCCGGCGGAAGCGATGTCCTGGTGGGCGGCGGGCGAGACGTGGGAGACCCCCGGGCTGATCGACGAACCCGGTGCCGTCACCCTGCACACGGGCGCGTTCGGGCTGATCGACGTCTACTACCTGTCCGACGGCGACGCGATCTACTTCGCGGGCAACATCGAGCCGCTGCTGGCGCTCGCCCGCAGGCCGTACGAGGTCAACTGGGACGCCTGGGCGGCCATCCTCAAGCTGACCTACCCGCTGCTGGAGGACACGCCCTACCGGGAGGTCAGGCGGCTGCCCGGTTCGACCGCCCTGATCTGGTCGCGCTCGGCCCGCAGGATCACCGTGGAGAAGCGGACCCCCCGGTGGGTGCGGGAAGAGCCGTTCGACCGGGGCGTCACGGCCGGGGACATCGTCGCGCTGCTGCACGAGGCGCTCAAGCCCTTCGACGACCGGCCGCTGCTGGTGCCGGTGAGCGGCGGGTACGACTCGCGGCTGCTGGCCTCGGTGGCGACGGCCCGCAAGATGGACGTCGAGTCGTGGACGACCAGCCCGGACGACGGCCTGGACAACGACATCGACTTCGCCCGCTACATCACCCGCGAGCTGGGCATCTCCCACCGGATCGTCCCGCAGGACCCCTCCGCCTACCCCGGCGAGGCGCGGTGGGCGGCGCGCAGGCTGGAGTACCTGACCAGCCACCACGCCTGGTACTCCCCCTTCGCCAGGGAGGTGCACCAGGCGGGGCGTGCGGTCGTGGACGGCCTGGCGGGCGGGCCGCTGATGAAGAACTTCCTGATCACCGCGGACGCGGTGGGCGCCGGATCCTCCGCCGACAGGCAGGCCGCCCTGCTCGCCGCCCTCGCGACCGGAGAGCCGCACCTGCCGATGCTGTCGGAGCCCGCGCTCGCCTTCGTGGACGACCGGGTCGGCGCGGCGTTCTCCCAGGCGACCTCGATGCTGCGCGGCCACAGGTCGGAGCTCCCGCTGAGCGTGCTCCACACCCGTACGGCCCGGGGGATCGCCCGCTCCCCCGTGAACCTCGTCGGCCCCGAGGCCACCCCGGTCTTCCCCTTCCTGTATCCGGACTTCTTCGACGCCACGCTGTCGGTACCCGTGGAACGGAAGGAGGGCGGGAAGTTCTACCGCGAGATCCTCCGCGCGGCGAACCCGCGCGTGGCGGCCCTTCCTTCCACCAACGGCGCGCTGCCGCACCGCCGGGTGCCGCTGCGGTCCAGCGGCCCGGCCGCCCGCGAGTGGAACCACCGGATGCTGCTGAAGGCCGCGACCGTCCGGGGGCTCATGTCGGAGGGGATGCTCGACGTGATCGCCGGCGGGCCGGACGCGCTGACCGCCTTCGGCTCGTGGAACTCGCGTTTCTGGCTGCGGGGTCTGGTGCTTTTCGGTTCCTGGCTGACGGACTACGAGGACGTGCTCGGCGACCTCACGCCACCGTGGCCGGGCACGCCGTGAACCCCTTTGCCACCCGCCCCGGAACCGCCTTCCGACCTGCGGAGACACGGAGGGTACGCGGGGCGTTACGTGGGCGATCTCGGGACTGTGACCGATTACGCGGTTGGGACGCTGCCCGTCCCAGGCTGATCGTCTTCGGATGACCCTTATGGCCTGCTAGTCTTCCGCGAAACAGCGCCGAAACACGCTGCGCACCGAGCCACCCCTTCGGTGCCGACGTGGGGCGGGAGCCGCAGGGATGACGGCTCCGACGGCGCGAGCCCCCTTGTGTTTGCACCGCCCTACTCTCTTGATGCGAGCGATACCTATGAGCGCTTCACCATGCCCGGAATCCGTTTCTGAAGACTTCATCTCGTCCGACCCCCGGTGGTACAAGAGAGCCGTCTTCTACGAAGTGCTCGTGCGCGGCTTCCGTGACTCCAACGGCGACGGGACCGGGGACCTGCGGGGTTTGATCGAGAAGCTCGACTACCTGCAGTGGCTCGGCGTCGACTGCCTGTGGCTGCTGCCGCTGTACGAGTCGCCGCTGCGCGACGGCGGCTACGACATCGCCGACTACATGAAGATCCTCCAGGAGTTCGGCGACCTCGGGGACTTCGTGCAGCTGATCGAGCAGGCACACCAGCGGGGCATCCGCATCATCACCGACCTGGTGATGAACCACACCAGCGACAAGCACCCCTGGTTCCAGGCGTCCCGGCACGACCCGGCCGGGCCGTACGGGGACTTCTACGTGTGGTCGGACGATCCCACCCGCTATCCGGACGCTCCCATCATCTTCGTGGGCGCCGAGGAGTCCAACTGGACCTACGACCCGGTGCGCGGCCAGTACTACTGGCACAGGTTCTTCCACCACCAGCCCGACCTCAACTACGAGAACCCGGCCGTTCAGGACGCGATGCTTGAGGTTCTGAGGTTCTGGCTCGACCTGGGCATCGACGGCTTCCGCCTGGACGCCGTGCCGTACCTCTTCGAGCGCGAGGGCACCGCGTGCTCCGGCCTGCCGGAGACCCACGCCTACCTCAAGCGGGTCAGGGCCGAGGTGGACCGCCTGTACCCCGACCGGGTGCTGCTCGCGGAGGCCAACGGCTGGCCCGAGGACGTCGTGGAGTACTTCGGCGACCCGACCGTGGGCGGCGACGAGTGCCACATGGCGTTCCACTTCCCGCTCATGCCGCGGATCTTCATGGCGGTGCGCCGGCAGTCGCGGGAGCCGATCTCGGAGATCATGTCCCGCACCCCCAAGCTCCCCGAGACCGCCCAGTGGGGCATCTTCCTCCGCAACCACGACGAGCTGACGCTTGAGACGGTCACCGAGGAAGAGCGCGACTACATGCACGCGGAGTACGCCAAGGACCCGCGCATGCGGGCCTACCTGGGCATCCGGCGCAGGCTCGCCCCGCTGCTGGAGAACGACCGCGACCAGATCGAGCTGTTCACCGCGCTGCTGCTGTCCATGCCGGGCTCCCCGGTCATGTACTACGGCGACGAGATCGGCATGGGCGACAACATCTGGCTGGAGGACCGCGACTCGGTCCGCACGCCGATGCAGTGGAGCCCCGACCGCAACGCCGGCTTCTCCAGCGGCGACCCCGGCCGCCTCTACCTGCCGGCCATCATGGACCCGATCTACGGCTACCAGGCCGTCAACGTCGAGGCCCAGATGAAGAGCGGCTCGTCCCTGCTGCACTTCACCAAGAAGATGCTGGAGGTGCGGCGGAGGCACCCGGTGTTCGGCACCGGCGCCTACACCGAGCTGTGGTCGCCGAACTACAGCGTGCTGGCGTTCGTCAGGGAAGAGGGCGACGACCGCATGCTGTGCGTCAACAACCTCTCCAAGCACCCCCAGCCGGTGGAGCTGGACCTGCGGCGGTTCGCCGGCATGACGCCGGTGGAGTGCCGGGGCGACGTGGCCTTCCCCGTGATCGGTGAGCTTCCCTACCTGCTCACCCTGCCGGGGCACGGCTTCTACTGGTTCTCGCTCACCGAGCGCTGAGACGGCGCGCGGAAACGCGACGCACCGGCCCGGTGACCCTCAGCGGGGGGTCACCGGGATCCGGGCGCGGGCGGCCCTGCGAGCGGGGATCAGCGCGACCAGCAGGGCCGCGCCGACGACCGTCACGATCGCGACGAGCAGGGCCAGCGGCGCCGGCGAGCGGCCGATGCCCGCCCCGATGCCGCTTGAGGCGCCCTGCAGGTCGATCAGCCCCGACGACACCAGGGCCCCCGCCGCCGCGCCCGCGCCGACGCCGAGCACGGCGAGGAGCCCCGTGCCGGTCACCAGGGTCGCCATGACCTGGCGCGGGGTCAGCCCCATGGCCTTGAGCACGGCGAGGTCCAGCGCGTGGTCACGCAGTCCGAGCGCGCTCGCCGTCAGCAGGTTGGCCAGGCCGAGCAGTGCCAGCACCACCACGAGCGCGACGATGATCACCCGGATGACCGAGAGCCGGTCGGCCGGGTTCACCACCTGGGACACCTCCAGCGACCGCGCCTGGAGCCGTGACCGTACGGCCGCGGGGTCGGCCCCCTGGCGCAGCACGAGGCCGTAGAACTGCGGCGGGAGGGCGTCCTTCGGGGCGAGGCTGTCGATCGCCACCGAGAGCACCTCACCGTCCTGCTCGGGCTCAAGGACGCGCCCGACGATGCGCACGATCAGGGGCGTGCCGCCGATCGTCAGCCGCGTGCGGTCGCCGATGCGCACGTTCAGCAGGTCGAGCAGGCCCTGGCCCGCCACGGCCTCTCCCCGGTCGCGGTACGGGCGTCCCTCGACGACCGAGAAGGGGTAGGGGTCGGTGATGGTGCCGATCGCCCTGGTGCGCACGGTGCGGGTCTGCCCGGGGACCAGCGCGTCCACCTCGGCCCCGGGGTAGGCGGCCACCACGTCCGCGTCGGCGAGCGCCACCCGGTTGGCCCTTTCGGAGGTGAGGCTTCCGGGCCGTACGGTCAGCGCGGCGGCCTGGCCGACCTGCTCCGGATGGCTCTTGAAGGCGTCCAGCGACGCCCAGCAGCCCAGGCCGATGGTGATCATCATCATCGGGATCGCGAGGCCGAACGACGTCAGCAGGGCCGGGAGCCTTCGCGTGAAGGCGTCCCTGGCCCCGAGCACCAGCGCGGGCGGCAGCCGTACGAGAAGGGCCAGCCGGGCCATGCGCGACAGGTGCCCGCGTGGCGGGGCGGCCGGGGCGGCGGGGATCGGCGGCGTGCGGCCACCGCGCCACGCGGGCAGCCAGACGGCCACCAGCACCACCAGGGCCGTACCGAGGGCGATGGCCAGCAGCGGGGCCGAGGAGAGCGGGACCACCACGGTCTCGGCCAGCGCGTACACGGTGATCAGCCGCCCGCAGACCACGCCGAGCACGATGCCGGCCAGCCCGAGGGTGCCGTGCTCGGCGAGCAGCATGCGGACGACCTGGCGCCGGGTGAATCCCAGCGACTTCAGCGTGGCGATGTCGCGCTGCTGAGTGAGCACCCGGCCGCCGGTCGCGTTGGCGATGGCAAGGGCCGCGGCCACGAGCCCGGCGACGCCGAAGAGCGCGAGCAGCACCCCGAGCAGCCGGTTGTCCAGCGCCATGGAGGCCTGGACCTCGCGCCAGGTGGACACCCGCTGCACCTGGCCCGCGAGCTTGGTGATCGTACGCTGGACGATCAGGGAGGTCGCCGCCGGGTCGGCCAGCCGCAGCCCGGTCACTGACTCGCTGCGCCCGAGCGCGGGCTCCACCTGGTCGAGCGTCCCGGCGAGCGTCCAGGCGAGCCCGGGGGTCCACTCGGGGTAGAAGCCCTGGTCGCCGCTCTCGGCGAGCCCGGTCACCCTGAGCGCGTGCGTGGCGCCGTTGAGGCCGATGACCGTGAACGAGCCGCCGGGGCGCAGGCCCGTCGCCTGCGCGAACGACCGCTCCACCACCACGCCCTCCGGGTCGCCCGGGTCGAGCCAGCGGCCCTCCCGCACGAGGGGACGACCCACCGCGGGAAGCACGGCCGCCATCTCCTGGAGGGCGACCGGGGTCTTCTTCCCGCCCTGGACCAGCGTCGCGGGAGCGCTGCGGTACGGCCCGGCCACATCGGTGACGCCGTCGAGGGCCCTGAGCGTCGCGGGGTCGGGGGCGTCCTTGGTGTGGATCCACACGTGGGCGCCGTCGCCACGTTCGAACAGGCCGCGCCAGGGGTTGGTGCCGTCCTCCAGGAGGGTGGCGGCGGTGATGAGCGCGCTGACGATGCCGGCCACCGCGAGCACCGTGAGCAGCGCCTGTGCCCGCCTGGCCCGCAGGTCGGCGCGGATCCACCGGTACTCGGCCCTGGTCGTGCTGTGACTCATCGAGCCTCGCCGTGCCTCATCGTCTGCCCTATCCCCGCAACTCGACCACGTCGCCGGCCCCGCCCTTGGGGCGGCGGCGGACATGGCCGACGGCTCCGTCGTCGACGATCTGGCCGTCGAGGAGGGTCACCACCCGGTCGGCCAGCCCCGCCACCCGGGCGTCGTGGGTGACCATGACGATCGTCTGGCCCTGCCGGTGCACCTCGGCGATGAGGCGGAGCACGTCGCGGGTGTTGCGGCTGTCGAGGTTGCCGGTGGGCTCGTCCGCCAGCAGCACGTGGGGGTGGTTGGCGAGCGCCCTGGCCAGCGCGACCCGCTGCTGCTCGCCGCCGGACAGCTGGGCGGGGGCGGCGTCGGCCTTGTCGGTCAGCCCCAGCTCGCTGAGGAGGTACTCCCTGCGCTCGCGGGCGTGCTTGGGGGACGCGCCGCCCAGCAGCGCGGGAAGCTCGACGTTGTCGGCGACCGTCATGTTGTCGACGAGGTTGAAGAACTGGAAGACGAAGCCGATCTTCTGGCGGCGCAGGATCGCCCACGCGCTCTCGTTGAGGGTGTCGGCGCGCCTGCCCTCCACCCAGATCTCCCCGCTGGTGCGCGTGTCGAGGCCGCCGAGCATGTGGACGAGCGTGGACTTGCCCGAGCCGGACGGGCCCATGATCGCCACGAACTCCCCGGGCTCGACCCGCAGGTCGATGCCCCGCACCGCGGGCACGGGCAGGCCGCCGGTCTGGTAGATCTTCACCAGGTTCACCGTGTGGATGGCACTGGGCGCGGTCACCGCGGTGGTTCCCTGTGCATGGCGTGCATGGTGTGCATGGCGATCGCTCCGCTCACGCGGGATGAGGGCGCCGTTGCCCTCACCCGCGACTTCACTCAGTCAGGCCAGGTCCTCCTGGCAGCGTTCCAGCCAGTCCAGGTCCGCTTGGAGATGGAGCATGGCACCTTCGATCAGCAGCTGCGCGGGGCGGTTCTCCCGGTCGGTCTGCTGGGCGAGTTCTACCAGATCGCGCATGATAGCGAGATAATGCCGGCGCTGCCGGTTGATCAGCGCCATGCGGTCGGCGATACCGGTCAGGGGCGCGAGCACGAGCTTCATGAAGAACTCGTCCCTCACCCTCGGCCCCTCGGTGGGCGAGTCGACCCACTCGTCCAGGGCCTCACGGCCCTCGGCCGTGCAGTAGTAGACCTTCTTGTTCGGGCGGTTCGACTGCTCGACGTCGACGCTGCGGACCAGGCCGTCCTTTTCGAGCCTGCCCAGCGTGACGTAGATCTGCCCGATGTTGGGGGAGGGGTAGGCGGAGCCGAACACCTGCTCAAGGGCCTGTTTGAGCTCGTACCCGTGGGCAGGTTCCTTTGACAGGAGCGCCAGCAAATGGAGCCGCACGCCCCACCTCCCTCGGGCTTCACGTTACCTGAGTGTTACGGGGTAATCCGTTGACGTTCACATTATCGCTATGCATAACATGCATGCATCTACATAACACGCATGTAACCTAATCAAAACCCGGAGGACACGTGCGACGCTTGGCTCCCCTTCTGCTGGCGGCGGTGCTGCTCAGCGGCTGCGCGGGGCTCGGCGAGCGCCATGAGGTCCAGAGCGGGGACACGGACGGCACAGGTCCGATGACCTTCGCGACCGGGCGTGACACGACCGGCTACATCCAGCCGCTGATCGACCGGTGGAACCGCGCGCATCCCAGGGAGCAGGTCACCCTCCTTGAGCTTCCCGAGGCCGCCGACGAGCAGCGCGCGCAGATGGTCGCCAACCTCCAGGCCAGGAGCGAGCGCTACGACGTGCTCGGCCTGGACGTGGTCTGGACGGCGGAGTTCGCCGACGCCGGCTGGATCGTGCCCCTCGACCGGAGCATGTTCCCGCTCGACAAGTTCCTTCAGCCGGTCGTGGACACGGCTCTCTACCAGGGCAAGCTCTACGCGGTGCCGTACACCAGCAACGCGGGGCTGCTCTACTACCGCAAGGACATCTTGGACGCCGAGCACCTCAAGCCGCCCAAAACCTGGGCCGAGCTGCGCGACCAGGCCACCCGCCTTGGCAAGAAGTACAAGCTCGAAGGCTACGCCGGGCAGTTCCTCCCCTACGAGGGCCTGACCGTCAACTACGCCGAAGCCGTGCAGTCGGCGGGCGGCCAGATCCTCAGCCCGGACGGCACCAGGGTCACCCTCGACCTCGCGAGCGCCAGGACCGGACTCGACTTCCTGGTCGACGGCGTCCGGCAGGGCTGGATCCCGCAGGACGCGCTCTCCTTCAAGGAGGAGGAGTCGCGGCTGGCGTTCCAGCAGGGCGAGTTGCTGTTCGCCCGCAACTGGCCGCACGCGTACGGCCCCGCCACGCGGTCGGGCATCGCGGGCAAGTTCGCGGTGACGCGGCTGCCCGGCCTCACCGGGCCGGGGTCGAGCACGCTGGGCGGGCTGAACCTGGCCATCAGCGCGTACTCCAGGCACCAGAAGTCGGCGCTGGAGTTCATCCGCTACTTCACGGGCCTTGCGAACGAGCGGAGCGTGCTCACCGACGGCTCCTTCCCCCCGGTGTGGTCGGAGCTGTACGACGACCCCGCCCTCATCAAGCGTTATCCCTATCTCCCGGTGCTCAAGCAGAGCATCATGTCTGCCCGGCCGAGACCGGTCAGCTCCAAATACGACCAGGTCAGCCTGGTCATCTCAAGCGCCGTCTCCGACGCGCTCAACCTCAGGAAACCCAGCGACGAGACAGTCGCCTCCCTGAAGCAGCAACTCAGCGAGATCATCCGCACCCAATAGGCGGGGGCGATCCCCCCGCCCATCATCCCGAATCACCTCATCCCAAAAAAAACTCATCCTTCATTTCGGGGCCTTCAACAGGAGGTAGCACCATGCGTGCCAAGACGACTGCGGTGGTGGCCGGGCTCATGCTCGCGGCCGCCGCGTGCGGCGGTCAGTCCAGTGACACCACCACCCCCTCGGGCAGCGCCAGCGCTCCGGCCGCCAAGTCCCTGGCCGGTACGACGATCGAGATCGCGGCCAAGTGGACCGGCGACGAGCAGAAGAGCTTCCAGAAGGTGCTCACCGCCTTCGAGGAGAAGACCGGCGCCAAGGTCACCTACGCCTCGACCGGTGAGGACACCGGCGCCTACCTCGGCCCGCGCATCCAGGGCGGCAACCCGCCGGACGTCGCGGTCCTGCCGCAGCCCGGCCTCGTGCAGCAGTACGCCGACCAGAACTCCCTCAAGCCCCTGTCCAGCGAGGTCCAGGCGCAGATCGACCAGAACTACACCCCGTACTGGAAGAGCCTCGGCTCGGCCAACGGCCAGGTGTACGGCGTGCTGGTCAAGGCCGCGCACAAGTCCCTGATCTGGTACCGCGCCCCCGCGTTCGACGACGCCGGCACCCAGCCCGCCACCACGTGGGACGAGCTGATCGGCAAGACCGCGCAGGCCCTGGCCGACTCCGGCACCGCCCCGTTCGCCCTCTGCGGCGCCTCCGGCTGGACGCTGACCGACCTGTTCGAGAACGTCTACCTGTCCACCGCGGGCCCGGAGAACTACGACAAGCTCTCCAAGCACGAGATCCCGTGGACCGACCCCTCGGTGACCACGGCCCTGGAGAAGATGGGCCAGATCTTCGGCAAGAAGGAGTTCATGCTGGGCGGCTCCTCCGGCGCCCTGCAGACCGACTTCCCGACCTGCGCCACCCAGGTCTACGGCCAGAAGAAGGCCGCCATGGTGATCGAGGCCGACTTCGTCGCCTCCTCGGCCGCGCAGTCCGGCGCGAAGATCGGCGAGGACGCCAAGATCATGCCGTTCCCCAAGGCCGGCGACACCGCCCCCGTCGTCCTCGGCGGCGACGTCGCGGTGGCGATGAAGGACTCCAAGGGCGCCATGGCCCTGCTGGAGTACCTCGCCTCCTCCGAGGGCGGCTCGATCTGGGCGAAGAACCCCGGCTACCTCTCCCCGAACCGCAACGTCTCCCCCGACAACTACCCGGACGACCTGACCAAGCAGCTCGCGCAGACGATCATCTCCGCGGGCGATGCCGTCCGGTATGACATGTCCGACCTGGCGCCGAGCGCCTTCGGCGGCACCGACGGCAAGGGCGAATGGAAGGCCCTCCAGGACTTCCTGCGCAACCCCAAGGACATCAAGGGCACGCAGGAGAAGCTTGAGGCGGACGCCGCCAAGGCCTGGAAGAAGTAGGGGCGAAGGCCGTGACCGAACGGTTGGACGGCCCGCAGACCCCGCGTGGCGACGGCGAGACCGCCGTCGCCCGCGGGGCCTCCCCCGGACCAGACGCGACCACAGAGGCGGCGGGTGGCACCACGCCCGCCGAAGCGAGACCATCCGGCACCCCCCACCCCGTCCTTGAGGACGTCGCCACCGGCGAGGACGGGACCACGAGCGGCGCTCCCCCGGCGATCGTCACCGGCGGCCCCGCCGCGGCGAAGGCCGCCTACGGCGGCTCGGGCAACCTCGGTCCTTCCCCCAAGGTCGCCGTGTTCTTCCTGCTCCCGGCGTTCATCCTGCTCGGGGCATGGGTGGTCTATCCGATCATCTACTCGATCATCCGCAGCCTGTACGACGCGAACGGCGGCACCTTCGTCGGACTGGACAACTACGGGGCCATCTTCAGCGACTCGGGCACCCTGAGCACGATCAGGAACAACCTGATCTGGGTCGTGGTGGCCCCCAGCCTGGTGACCGTACTCGGCCTCATCTTCGCGGTGCTGACCGAGCGGATCCGCTGGGCCACCGCCTTCAAGCTGATCGTGTTCATGCCCATGGCGGTGTCGCTGCTGGCCTCCGGGGTCATCTTCCGGCTGGTGTACGAGCAGGACCCCGACAAGGGCGTGGCGAACGCCATCATCACCTCGGTACACGACGTGTTCGCCCCGAGCAGCGGCTACCCCGGCGCCCGGCCCCGCGAGAACGACCAGGCGCCCGTGCTGGTGGACAAGGGCGCGGTCGTCAGCAGGCAGCCCGCCCAGGCCGGGCAGCAGGTGCTCATCCCGCTGGTCGGCATGAAGCCGGACGCCCTCCCGTCCGGCGCCGCCGCCGCCAAGCCCGCGTCCGCGGCGCCGGGCGAGATCGCCGGCACGGTGTGGCTCGACTTCACCCCGGGCGGCGGCACGGCCAACCAGATGGACGGCAACGAGAAGGGCCTTCCGGACGTGACCGTGGAGGCGGTCTCCGGCGGTGCGGTCAAGGCGACCACCACGACCGCTCCCGACGGGAGCTTCCACTTCGCCGGACTGCCGGCCGGCTCGTACGACGTGAGGCTGCCGCAGTCGAACTTCGCCCAGCCGTTCTCGGGGGTCACCTGGCTCGGTCCCGCGCTCATCACCCCGGCCATCATCGGCGCCTTCATCTGGGTTTGGGCCGGGTTCGCCATGGTGCTGATCGCGGCGGGCCTGTCGGCCATCCCGCGTGACGCGCTGGAGGCGGCCCGCATCGACGGCGCGACGGAATGGCAGGTGTTCCGGCGCATCACCATCCCGCTGCTCTCGCCGGTGCTCCTCGTCGTCCTGGTCACGATGATCATCAATACGTTGAAGGTATTCGACCTGGTCTTCGTCATCGCTCCGGGATCGGTGCAGCCGAACGCCAACGTGATCGCGCTGGAGATGTGGCGCGTGTCGTTCGGCGGCGGCGGGAACCAGGGCCTGGGCAGCGCACTGGCGATCTTCCTGCTCGTGCTGGTGCTGCCGTTCATGGTCATCAACATTCGGCGGTTCCGGAGGGACCAGGCATGACGACTCTCACCGCGTCCCAGCCGGCCAGGGCCGGCAGCGCGGGCGCACCGCAGCGGGGAGTTCTCGGCAGGGTCGTCGACCGGCTCGGCGGCGGGCTGGTCCAGGTCGTCCTGATCGTGCTGGCCCTGTTCTGGCTGCTCCCCACGCTCGGCCTGCTGGTGGTGTCGCTGCGTGGCGACACCGACAACAACTCCAGCGGGTGGTGGACCTTCCTCACCAAGCCCGCGCAGCTGACCTTCGAGAACTACAGCAACCTGCTGGCGAGCGGGTTCACCTCGTCGTTCTGGAACACCGTGGCGATCACGGTGCCGGCGACCGTCCTGGTCATCGGCATCGCGGCCATGGCGGGGTACGCGTTCGCCTGGATGGAGTTCCCGGGGCGTGACGGGCTGTTCCTGGTGGTCATCGCGCTGCTCGTGGTGCCGATCCAGATCGCCCTGATCCCCATCGCCAAGATGTACGGATTTCTCGGGATTTTTGGGTCGATTCCCGGTGTGGTGTTGTTCCACGTGGCCTTCGGACTGCCCTTCGCCATCTTCCTGCTGCGCAACTTCTTCGTCGGCATCCCCAAGGAGCTGCTCGAAGCCGCGCGCATGGACGGCGCGGCGGAGTGGAAGATCTTCGCGACGGTGGTGTTCCCGCTGGCCAAGCCCGCGGTCGCCTCGCTCGGCATCTTCCAGTTCCTGTGGGTGTGGAACGACCTGCTCGTCGCCCTGGTCTTCGCCGACACCGGCTCCCAGCCGATGACCAAGGCCCTGCAGTCGCAGATGCGGCAGTTCGGCACCAACGTGGACATCCTCGCGCCGGGAGCCTTCCTGTCGCTGATCATCCCCCTGGTGCTGTTCTTCTCCTTCCAGCGCTACTTCGTCCAGGGCCTGCTCGCCGGCTCGGTGAAGTAGGTCGTCTTCCCGGGCGCCCGCCTCTCGGGGGCAGGCGGGCACCCGGGAAATCCCGCCTCCGACACGGGGCGTGACGATATAGTCACGCTCATGGTTGAAGCACCGACACCCCCCGAGGTCGTCGTCAGGGCTCACGAGCTCGACGACCTGCGTGCCCTCCTCGCCACGACCGCGCAGGAGTCGCATCGCACCGCCACAGAGGCGATGAAGCACTCCCACCTGCTCGACGGCGTCTTCAGCGAGCTCAAGCACCTCAAGGACGGCCAGCACGACCTCATCGTGCAGGTCCACGACATCAGCAAGCGCATGGTCAACGTCGAATCCGGGCTCAACGACCTTCGCACCCGGTTCATCGACCTCCGGCTGGATGTCAGCGACATGAAGGCCGAGATGGTCACCAAGTCCGAGCTCGCCGAGGTCCGAGCCGAGGTGACCGAACTCCAAGCCAAGGTATCCGGAATCGAAACCAAGGTCACCGGAATCCAAGCCGAGGTCGCCGAAATCCGAACCGAGGTAGCCGGTACCCACGGCAAGCTCGACCTGCTGCTGGTCCACTTCGGACTCAACTAGTTCCCCGTCCGTCCGCTCCACGGCGCGGCTAAGATCCGGACATGACCGGTCGTCCATTGAACGAAGTCGTCGAATCCGGGTGGGCAACCGCCCTGGAGCCCGTCGCCGGGCGCATCGCCGCGCTCGGCGACTTCCTCAGGCAGGAGATCGCCGAGGGCAGGCAGTACCTCCCCGCAGGGGCCAACGTGCTGAGGGCGTTCCAGCAGCCCCTCGACCAGGTGCGTGTGCTGATCGTCGGGCAGGATCCCTACCCCACCCCCGGCCACCCCGTCGGCCTGAGCTTCTCCGTCGCCCCGGACGTGCGCCCGCTGCCGGGCAGCCTGGTCAACATCTTCAAGGAGTACACCGCCGACCTCGGCTATCCCCCTCCGGGCAACGGCGACCTCACCCCGTGGACCGAGCAGGGCGTGCTGCTGCTCAACAGGGTGCTCACCGTGGCCCCCGGCAAGCCCGCCTCCCATCGCGGCAAGGGCTGGGAGGAGGTCACCGAGCAGGCCATCCACGCGCTCGTGGCCCGGGGCGGCCCGCTCGTCGCCATCTTGTGGGGGCGCGACGCCCGGTCGCTCAAGCCGATGCTCGGGCAGGTGCCGTGCATCGAGTCCGCGCACCCGAGTCCCCTGTCCGCGCGCAACGGCTTCTTCGGCACCCGCCCGTTCAGCCGAGCGAACCAGCTCCTCGACAAGCAGGGCGCCGGCCCCGTCGAGTGGAAGCTCCCCTGACCCGTACGCCCCGCGCTCGCTCACCAAGGTGAGCGAGCGCATCGACCGAGCCGCGCAAGCCCCAGCCTGAGCCCTTCACTTCGGCGAGGGGGAGACCGCCGGACCCACCCGCCACGTCCTGCCGTTGCAGACAGGACCGGGGTAGTCATAACGCTCGCCCTTGTCCGAGGTGGCGGATAGCCGGTCCTCCGGTGGAGGAATGCTGTCGCAGTGGTCGCCCGGCAACGCGATCTGCTTTTGCTCTTCAGGAGGTAGCGTCGCGTACGCGAGGCCGTTCCAGGTCACCACGACGGTGTCCTCGGTGCCGTTGACCACGGTGAACAGCTCGTCCGGCCCGATCTGGCAGGCGCTCAGGGAAACAAGCGCCACGACCATCAACGCGGTCGAGACCGCACGGTTGTCACGGGGTGCTGACAGAGCCATCATCCTCCCTCGAACCGGCAGGCGGCACACTCGTCCGGCCCGGGCCGCCTGCCATGACGACGGTGAGGACCGTTAGGGGACCTTCGGCGAGAAGAACGCCGTGACCGGCACATCGACGAAGCGCGGGTACTGATTCTCGGGGAAGTAGTCGCCGCGCGTCCAGCAGGTGGCGTTGGCCGCGCTCGTGCTCACCGTGTAGGAGATGGCGACCTTGCCGCTGTCCGGCAGGATGTCCTGGTGCACCCGGGCGCCGTACACCGTGGAGTACCCGGGGTTGGTCTGGCCAGCACGGGAACGACCAGGAGTGCCACTAATCGGGTGGTGAACCGGCGGCCTAAAAGGTACACGCTGTTCCCTTCCACGCGGATACAGGCCCTCGGCCGACCCACCACATAGGCCACGGCCGGGCATGGGAGGACGTCCGGACGCCTCACCTCCGTGAGGCCGCCGGCGGAGAGGGCCGAAGATTCGGCCCTCTCCTATGCCGGTGGATGCTGGCGGGTGTCAGTCACCGAGCAGCTTCCTGGCATTGGCCAACTTGATCTGCAGATTCGACTGGAATTTCTTCAGGTCGTCGCCCCGGGCGTCGATGGCTCTCTGCTGCTCCTCGGTTTCGGCGGCGACGCGCACTCCGAGGTAGTTCACCTCAAGCTTGCAGTTCATGTCGGCGGTGGCGGTGGCCTTCTCCTTGTCCAAAAGCGCGCCGCCATCGCGCCGACTGCGCCACTGCGGGTCCTCCCACGCCGCCGCAGGAGTGCTGTAGTCGTAACCGGCCCTCTTCATGTAGGCGCTCCACTGCGCCGCAACTTCGGCCACTCTGGAGTCGTCCTCGGCGCGCTGGAAGGCCTGCCCCTCCAACTGTGTGATCAGCCATTCGTCGTCCGCGGCGACTCCGCGGGTGACGGCCTGCCTGGCCGCGCCGAGACAGCCTCCTTCCGGCACCTGACGGCCCTTGTAGAGGCGCTGTCCCTTGCCCGTGTAGACGCTCTCCTCTTCGGGGCTGATCTTCGAGGAGTGGGTGCTGGACGAAGCGGACGGTGGCTTGGCGCTCAGTTCCGCGTCCGGCGCGCCGGCATATCCGTACTGGGCGGCCTTGGAGGGATCGATGAACAGGTAGCGCCGGTCCTTCGGGAAAGGCGCCGTCTTGGTATGAATCCGCTTCTTCGTGTAGTTCATGAACCCGAAGCCGTTCATGCAGGAGGCGAGGGAGTAACGCACCGCACTCGTCAGGTCCGCCATTTGCTCACCGGTGGGCTTGTACGCGTCAAGCGGTAGTACCGTAGCCTGAGTCGTCAAAAGGCGGGGGATTTGGACGGACGCCTCGGCTCCCGCCCCGGCCTTCACGAACGTGGTCGCCTGCTCGGCGCCGCACGCGGCCAGCGAGGCAGAGGAAAGCAGCACGAGTGCGACTCGGTGCCACCTAGTCCGGTGATTATTGCTCATCATAACCACTGCTCTGTTGCTATCTGTATCGGGGAAATCGGCCATGCCGGGGATCAGCCGCAGCTCCAGGTGAGGGAGCTCGCCTTGTTGTCGAAGCCGAGGTTGACCAGGTTGGGGATGGCGCCGTTCGGATACACGTTGATATACCCGCCCCCCCATCCGACATATTGCCAGAGCGTCGCGGTGCAGCCGGGATCGAAATTCCTAACAGAGCTGGTGCGATTGTCGACGATCTCGGCCGCCTTTCGGCGGGACGGCCAAGTCGGGGCAGCACATGGGAAAGGCCATCCCTCGCCCTGGAAAGCGAGCTGGTGGCCTCATGTGTGCCGTTGGTTGTCCTCCAGCTTCCCGGCCCACATAACGGGGAGGAATCCAGAGCCGCCCGCAACGCCCGAATTCAGAACCCTCCGCTGCCCTGCGCAACCTCGATGGTGCGCTCGGTCAGCCGACCATCCACGTTGGCTCGATCAGACGCCTACGAGACCCCACCCGGGTGCCCTTGGAGAACGGGCGCGCGCTCGGCGTCCATCCAGTCCAGCATCAACTGAAGGCGGCCATCACCGTGGCCTCGATCACCTCATCATCATCGGAGGCATCGGTATGCTGCAAGATCAGCGCGCCCCGCCAATCGCGCGGGCGGCATTGGCGGATGCCCCCTGGCGGCCTGGCGTACCTGCCCGCCAGCTCCGCCTGCAGCGCCTCGTGTAACAACTCGTGACCATAAGGCCAGCCAGGGTTACATGACCGGCGTTTTAGGTGCCCTCGCCCGCTTGGCGGAGGGTCACGCCGACCAGGGCTCGTGCCTCCTCCTGCACCTGGGCGAGGTGGTCCGGTCCCTTGAACGACTCCGCGTAGATCTTGTACACGTCCTCCGTTCCGGACGGGCGGGCCGCGAACCAGGCGTTCTCGGTGGAGACCTTGATCCCGCCGAGGGCGGCGCCGTTCCCCGGGGCGGAGTTCTGGACCGCGCTCACCGGCTCGCCCGCGAGCGTGGCCGCGGTGACGTCGTTCGCCGACAGCCGTGCGAGCGCGGCCTTCTCCTCCCGCGTGGCGGGGGCGTCGACGCGGGCGTACGCCGGTTCGCCGAACCTGCCCACCAGGTCGGCGTAGTGCTCGCTGGGCGACCTCCCGGTCACCGCGACGATCTCCGACGCCAGCAGGGCGAGGATGATGCCGTCCTTGTCGGTGGTCCAGATCGAACCGTCGCGGCGGAGGAACGAGGCGCCCGCGCTCTCCTCGCCGCCGAAGCCCAGCGACCCGTCGAGCAGGCCGCCGACGAACCACTTGAACCCGACCGGCACCTCGTACAGCTCGCGGCCGAGGTCGGCGACCACCCGGTCGATCATGCCGCTGCTGACCATCGTCTTGCCGACCCGGGCGCCGGACGCCCACCCGGGACGGTGGCTCCACAGGTAGGAGATCGCGACGGCCAGGTAGTGGTTGGGGTTCATCAACCCGGCGTCCGGCGTCACGATGCCGTGCCTGTCGGCGTCCGCGTCGTTGCCCGTGGACACCTGGAAGGCCGACCGGTTCGCGATGAGGGAGGCCATCGCGTACGGGGAGGAGCAGTCCATGCGGATCTTGCCGTCCCAGTCGAGCGTCATGAACCGCCAGGTGGGGTCCACCCCGGGGTTCACCACGGTCAGGTCCAGCCCGTGCCGCTCGGCGATCTCCCCCCAGTACGCCACGCTCGCGCCGCCCAGCGGATCGGCTCCGATGCGCACCGATGCCCCGCGGATCGCCTCCACGTCGATCACCGAGGGCAGGTCGTCCACGTACGAGCCGAGGAAGTCGTACCGGCCGGTGGTCTCAGCCGTCACCGCGCGCTCGTACGGGATCCGCCGGACCTCCTTCAGTCCTCCGGCGATCAGCGCGTTGGCGCGGTCCTGGATCCAGGAGGTGGCGTCGGTCTCGGCCGGGCCGCCGTTCGGCGGGTTGTACTTGTACCCGCCGTCGCCCGGCGGGTTGTGCGAGGGGGTGACCACGACCCCGTCCGCCAGGCCGGTGGTACGCCCCCGGTTGTGGGCGAGGATCGCGTGCGACACCGCCGGGGTCGGGGTGTAGCCGTCGCGGCTGTCGATCAGCACGGAGACGCCGTTGGCGGCGAAGACCTCCAGCGCGGTGACACGCGCGGGCTCCGACAGCGCGTGCGTGTCCACGCCGAGGAACAGCGGCCCGTCGACGCCCTGCCGCGCCCTGTACTCGCAGACGGCCTGGCTGGTGGCGAGGATGTGCTCCTCGTTGAACGCGGTGGCGAGGGACGATCCCCGATGGCCGGAGGTTCCGAAGGAGACGCGCTGTCCCGGGCGTCCCGGGTCGGGGTGCAGGGCGTAGTACGCCGTCACGAGACGGGGCACATCCACCAGATCGGACGCCTGCGCCGGCTTCCCAGCGCGCTCGTGCACCATGAGAACTCCTCGTCCCACGCTCGTTCCGGTCAGATGGGCACTACCCGCGTGACATCCGGTTCATACGGCTATCAATCGTCCCGAGGTGCGCCAGGGCCGATGGTACTCAGCCCGTCCGATCAGCGGCCGTCGCCTCCTCGTACTCCGGGTGTCCGACACCATACGATCCGGGCATTTGAACCGGTCTGTAAGGAATGTTTCCGGTATCCTCGAAGCCGCTGCACCACACGCATACGGGGGCTCGTGCGGATGGCGTCGGCGCGAGGCTTGGAGGACGCGATGATCGGTGAGGCCCCGGGTGGAGTCGACGTCCACACGGCGAACTCGGCGCGTATCTACGACTACATGCTCGGCGGCAAGGACAATTTCGCCGCCGACCGCGAGGCGGCCGAGCGGATCGTCAGGGTGTTCCCCGAGTCCCGTGACGGCGTCCGGGGCAACCGGGAGTTCCTCGGCAAGGTGGTCCGCCACCTGGCCGGGGAGATCGGGATCCGGCAGTTCCTCGACATCGGCGCGGGCCTGCCCACCCGGGACAACGTGCACCAGGTGGCCCACTCCGTGGATCCCGCGGCCCGCACGGTGTACGTCGACAACGATCCCGTCGTGTGCGTCCACGGCAGGGCGCTGCTGGCCAAGACCTCCACGGTCGCCATGGTCAACGGCGATGTCCGCAAGCCCGAGGACATCCACGCCAAGGTCTCCCAGACCGGGCTCATCGACTGGAACCGGCCCGTCGGCCTGCTGATGGTGGCGATGCTCCACTTCGTCGACGAACCGCACGAGCACGTGGCCAGGCTCCGCGAGATGGTGGCGCCGGGCAGCTACCTGGCGATCACGCACCTCACCACGACCGGCGAGCGCGGGGACGACACCGAGCGGCTGCGGCAGATCTACTCCCGTACGAACACGCCCGTGCTGCCACGATCCACCGAGGAGATCAACCTCTTCTTCGGAGATTTCGAACTCCTGGACACCAGCCACTTCATCCCGCCCCACCTGATCAGACGCTTCGCGTCCCTGGGCTGGGGCGGGGTGGCCCGCAAGCGCTAGGAGCTGTTTGGAGTTCGGATCATGTGGTTGAGGTGAGGAGCTTCAGCCACATGATCGAGCCTCGGAGGTGGAGTCCGGCCTCGTAGCTTTCCGGGGCTTTGTCGTAGCGGG